>DASRSQ010000092.1:0-5047 GCA_035656475.1 Gemmataceae bacterium
ATATCGTCGCGGGCCTCGGCCATGATCTGGCGCGTCAACGCCTTGATGTCAATGTCGCCATCGTCGCGCTCGCCGATTGACCAGCACTGGGCCGGCGTCGCGGCCGCGAGTAGCTTGTGGGCGTGCTTTGCGTTCACATAAGCTGAAGTCGCTCCATCAGCTCCGAGGGGCACGAAAGAGACTTCCCCGAGTACGGTTCGGCGAGAGATGGCCAAGGGGCCCGCAACCGTGCGGCCGTTGACTTTCGTTTCCTTGCCAGCGTCGAGATAGCTGATTTCGAGTGGGTCAGCTCCAATGGACATTTGCCATTGGAACCCGTTTTTGGCGGGGACAACAACGGCGTTAACGTGCTCGGGCTGTCCCGAGAAGACGCCGGCCACGGTGATGCCCTTGGTGCGATGCACGTCCACCTTCGTCGTATGACCGGCGATTTTTTCCGGGTCATGCTGGCGTAACACTGGGCGATGCTGGTTCGGGATGACCACGCCGGCCAGGTCGATCACAACACGACCGCCCCACCCCATGGGCTGCATATCGACGCCGGTGTAGGCCAGGCCCTCGAAGGTCGGCAGTCCGCCGCCCTTGGCTGCGTGAATCTTAGCGATGCATTTCATTGGTCAATCTCCTGTTGCTCCGTTGCTCCAGCTCAGAAGGAGTCAGGGGCAAGGACCTTGTACCATTTGCCGGATGATCCGCCTTGTTGCTCAAGATTGCCTCCACTTGTTCTGACACCGGATAGGCTGCCAATCGTGGTGACAAGGCCGCCTGAGATCACGTTCCCAATAGAATCAGTCCCCCACTGGCCGGTAAAAATACTACCGCCGCCAGTTCCGACGCTGAGTTGATAGCATGGCTTGGTCGATGGGGCTCCGCAGATGGTGAGCCGAGGATCGATATTGCCGCTTCGACTTTCCCCGCTAATCACCAACCATCCTTCCGCGTTTCCGGAACCTATGCTTGGTGGGCTGAACGCTGATATGGCAAGCGCCTGGACGCACACCATGGAGTTGCCAAGGCCGTTGTCAATCGCAAAGAAGGACGCGCCCGCCCCGGCCAGCGTGGCGACGGAGATAAACCCTGGACCGGTCGCGGCCACACTTCCGCCGACGCTTACCGACGACCAGCTATCAGAACCGCCGGGCAGTCTTTTCGTGCCCTTCAGATCCTGATTCGAGGTAGTGATTGCGCCTCGATGCGTCGTGCTGGCATCCGGCAAATTAATCGTGACTGTGCTTCCACTCGCCGAGACATTGAAATCGTTTCCGCTCGTTCCGATGGTGAACGTGAACGCGGACCCCGTGGCCGTGCCTGTGCTTGGGTCGGTGACGATGGTCGGGGCGGTAGACGCCGCCCCTCGCAAAATGACAACCGCCCACTGATCGCCGGTCCCGCCCTGTGCCCAGATGATCTTCACCGGGCCATCGTCCGCTTGACTGACAAGATTGTCGTAATTGCCAGACGACGGCGCGGCCCATCCGTGCGACGTGTCGCTGACGTTGACGCGCGCCTTGACCGCCCCCGTGAGTGCCGCGCGCCCGATCTGCGGGACGGCGTAGGTGTCGCCGACCGCCACGGTGACGCCATCGGTGAAGATTCCCTTGTCGCTCAGCAGTTGCCAGTAGGTCGAATTCGGCGGCGCGTGCCCTGAGGATGGCGTTGAGTTGATGAAGGCGTATGTATCGCTCGAACTGAGAACCGTGTCGCCCTCGCTGTAGGTCGTGCTGCCGTCGTAAGTCGTGCGTGTGCCGAGTTGGAGCCACGGGCCGAGCGACGACGGCGCATCGGGAGTGCCCGAGGAGGTCGCCATCCACCGTTGCGGGACAGGGATCGGCTCAAGGCAAATCGCGAACGGCGACGATGACGACGGATCAGCCGACAGAAAAACCGTGTCGTTCACAAAGTTCTGAATGCTCAGCGTGTCCGACGTGCTGATCGGTGCCGTCGCAAGCTGGCCGAGGCCGACCGGCCAGCCGAATTCGATCTGTTGCCACGAGAGATTGGCGACATAGATGTCTTCGGAAGGCGTCGCGTCTGCGGGCAGCTGATCAAAGGCAAAGTCGTTGTCGCGGCTGTACTGCTCCATCACGTCAACCATCGAGCGATGGAATTGCGCGTTGAGGAAGCCTTGCCCGGCGCGGACTGGTTCATTGTTGGACGATTTGAAAAATCTGCTGCTCATTGTTTATGCCTTTGTGTCAAAGCTGGTGATCGCGTACATGCTCATCGCATGGCGTCCGCGGTTGTAGCCGGCCTGATAGTTCTTGCCCTCACCGGCCCGGCGTCGTCTACCTGCCACGGCGTCCCGAAGTCCACGACGATAACAAGCGCGGGCGATGGCCACTTCCTCGGGCGTCGGTGTGCGGTGCGGCCGGTAGCTGATTGAAACGTAAAACGTCATCCCATCACCAAGCCTTGGTTGTCGCGGATCTGCGCGAGCAGGTCGGCGATTCTCGCTGCTTCTGCCGCTCGCATTGCCGATGCATCGCGAATCGCGTTTGCGATCTCATTCGGCACCGCTGCCAGGCCGCCCGCTCCGGCGACTTCCCCGCGCGCCGCCGCGATGTTGGCCGCGATCTGCTGTTGCGCCGCAAGCTGCTGCTGCGCGATGTCGCGGATTTGCTCTTGCACGCCGACACCGGAACCAAGGCCGGCGGCCTCGGCAGCACTGAACGTGACGGCGACGCTACCTTGGCCTTGGCCTTCGGCGTGGGGCCCGCCGGCGCCCTCCATGCCTTCGATAGGGCGGTTACGCTGCCATTCGTGCTCTATCCATGCCTCGACATTAAGTCGGTCTCTCTCGCCGCGGAGTCTGTTAAGTTCATCCTGGTCGGCTCCGCCCGCGGCCTCCAGTTCGCGGATACGATTGGTAACTCGGTCTCGTCGCTCGCGGGCTCGCTCGGCAAAGTCCATCTGGCGACGCCGGCGTTCTTCTGCTGTTGGCGCGAACGCTCCGCCATCCGGGCCGCTAAGGCCAATGCGCCGGGCGATGGTTTCGCCGAGCACGCCGCGCATTCCGCGAACGATGCCGGTTATGGAATCGCGGATGAGCCGGTCAACGCGATTCCAGGCCGTTGCCAGGCCATTGGTGACCTGGTCCCAGACATCGAGCAGGAAATATTTAATGTTCGTCCACGTTTGCATGGCGAGTCGCTTAACGTCGATCCAGGCGATTTGGGCATTGATTCGCAAGAGACGCCAAACCGTATCAAGGTCGCCCGTCGCCAGTGCATCGCCCAGCCCCGCCATTGCTGCGGTTGCGTCGCCAAGGATTCCATTCCACGACGCGCGGAACGAATCCGCAACACTCCCCGCTGCCCCCTGCGCGGCCTCGGCGATATTCGCGGCGAAGGCGCCAAGGAGATCCAGGCCGCCGATTGCAACAAAGATCGGTCCCGCTGCAACCGCGGCGGCGAGAGCGCCGATTGCGGCGACCACTCCGAGGATGCCGAGGATCGAGCCAGCAGACGCAGCCGATACGATCGCGCTGCCAATGCTGTACGCCGTCGAGAAGGCCAGGAACGCCACCTTTGCCGTCAAGCTGGCCCCGGCAACGGCGAGGCCCCATATCCCGGACAGTATCGTCAGCAGGCCAAAGCCGCTCTTGACAACGGCCAGTAACGGTGACATGAACGCGATCCCGGCCGCCGCGATCCTGATTGCTGCAGCCGCGCCGAGCAGGACGGAGCCAAGGCCGCCGATTGCAACGGCGGAAGCGCCGACGATGGCAATCAGGTCGCGGTGTCCGTCGATCCACTGGCGGACGGTGATTAGCGCGTCGGTGATGGAGCGGATAACGCTGGTGACGACGGGAGCGACGGCCAGGCCGACCGAGGCCCACATCGCCTTTGTGACCATGCCCATCTCGCGCACGGCTTCGTTGTAGCTTTTGGCTGCGGCAAGCGCCTCCGTCGAGTGTAGCGAGTCGCCTTGCAACTCCTCGGCTCGCGCGCTGCGTCCTACGATGCCAGCTCGGCCACCTGTGATGTTCAACGCCAGGCCGCCGCGGCCAAAGATGCCGCGTTGCAAAGCCGTTCGCTGCGCGGCGTCGGCGATACGCGAGATGCCGTCAGCGATCATGATGGCGCGTTCACCTTGACTGGCAGCAAGCACGGCGTCAAGGGAAAGGCCCATCTGGTCAAGGCGTCGCGCGGCTTCCTGCGAGCCGTTGGCGGCTTCCTCGATGAAGCTGCTCATGTGCGCGAGCGCTGGCACTAGCTGATCGGTGCTTGCCCGCATACCATCAACGAGCGTGTCGAGCTCGCCGAAGCTGAGCCCGGTTTCTCGCATCGCGACCGTCGTCTCACGGCCCCAGCTCGAAATGGTTTCGAGTCCTCGGGCGAGAGGCGCGGTGATGGATGCGCCCAGGCCGACCAGGGTTGCGCCGACGATGCCGACCACAGCAGCAAACTTGGTTAGTCGCGCCTCGATGGCCTGCACGGCCTTGGTGACGTTATCCTTTGTCCACAACTCGACAAAAGCCCCGCCGGCGCGGGCGTCGCCTGCTGATGGCATAGGTATTACCTCCTAGTAGCGATGGTCGCGGCATCGACGATGCGGCGAGTTTTCGCGATGACGGTTCTCAGCTCGGGATGAAGCTGCGCGATCTGGTCGAGCAGCGCGTTGCACATTCGGTCCAGCGTGTCAACGTCGATTGCTTGAATGAATGCCTCCGGGTCAACCGCTTCGCCGGTGTTGATCGTGTGCAGCGTCGCCATCGTGTTGAACAGGATCGGGCCTTTGCTGAAAACGCGCTTAAGATCCTTCGCCGACAGGTGGACAAAATCGGTGCCGAGCTGCGCTGTCAGCGTGGTCGCGGCCCCTAGGTTCAGGTGTGCCGTGTAATCCTTGCCGTTTTTGTCTTGCCATTTTGACGCGCTCATTACGCGAGTCCTCCCTCAAACAAGGTCAGTTTCCGAAGGCCGACCACAGCAGAAAGCGAAACGCCAACGCGACCAGTCCGCATGAGCCGAGGACGGCCGCAATTACGATCAGGCCGCCGATGATTGCGCCGCCGATCTCGGTGAAGGTTCTCGGTCTCTGGTCGGTG
>DASRSQ010000093.1:0-5515 GCA_035656475.1 Gemmataceae bacterium
ATCGGTAACCGATATCCTGCTATGCGAGTTTGGCTCATGGCACAATTGTCCCGTCGTGATATAGCGCCACCCGGTCTGTCATGCCGAGCAACTCATGTCGGTACTCGACGGAGCCCAGGATCAGGACCATGCCGAGGCAGATCGCGGTCATGGCGCCGAGGAAGTGATCGACAGAATCGAAGTAGCGATGGCTGAACGGTTTCATTCGCTGCCTCCCGCCCGGTGCTCCTCGATTTGGCGGGCAAGCTCGGCGTTGTGCATCTTGAAGGCTGAACGTACTGTGTTGGCCGAAATGCGTTCAGGCAGACGATCAACAAGATCCTCGCGCCGTGTTTCATCGGCCACCGCTTGGGCCTCTACAGAATGGACTCGATCGCGAAGATCATTCAGTGCAGTGACTTGCTCGTTCGGATCGCCCGACGACGTAAGTGCGTCCCAAAGAAGCTGTGAAAATGCTCCCATCTCCGGTTTCGTCATAATCTCCTCCCGGCATATAGCGGCCCCATGCAGCTACGGTTGCCGTCGATAATCAAAAAATGCTCGATAACAGGTTTACGTCCGAGAGCGAATGCGTGAGCATTTCGTGCTCGTGTCACCCATTTGGCGACGGCCTCTTTCACCCGGATGTCGTCCGGCGCGTAGCGCCAGTGGCTCCGCATATCTGTAAGCGTCGCCTTGCATCTGCGGGCCTCTTGCATGTACGCCCCCCGTGCTTTGCGCCAGCGTTCGGGATCCGTCAGCATGTGAACCTCCAATCAAGCGATGATTAAAAGAACAGGCGCGCAACGGAATCGAAGTGCCCGGAAATGGCCAGATTTGCCCCGACCAGGATAGCAAGTCCAAACGCCGCGACCGACCATTCCTGAATGCTCAGTCCGTTTTGCAAAATGATTGTCTTCATAAAAACCTCCATGTTTGTGATTGACAAGATGTGCTTACAAGTTCAGGCTACGCCTATTGAAACCTTCGCGCAACAGAAAAGTGACGGCATGACACAAGAAAGTGATGTTTTCCAAGATAATCAATGGGTTACAATTGCCCACGCAGCGCGAATATGTGGTTTCCGAAGCCGCACATCCATTTATAACCACATCGGAACGGAGCTGCCTCAGCCCCTCGTGCTGGATGGTTATCCATTTCTGCCGCTCGGCCCCGTGAACAAGCTCGCGGCAGATATGAAGCGCAAGCGACAAGTGAAACGTGCAGGGAAATGACACCTCCGCAGAGATCCTCACCCAGACTCGTCATTGTCAATCACAGCAGAAGTGTCGTCGAAAATCCCGCCCAGAAGAAACACAGAAGCAATCAGTCCCGGTACGACTGCGGAATTATGAACGGCCCGCCAGCCGAGAAGGTTACACCGGTGAACCCCGAGAGCATTCACGGCGCGTGGATCGGCTTGCGCGAGTTCGGACACCACGTCGATTTCAGTGACACTGCCGGGCTGAAGCTGGACGGGCAACACATCTCGCTCGACAAGTTGATGATCTTCACCAATCGTATCCGGCGCGAGAAGGGGCTACCGCCTGTCGGCAGGAAGAAGGAATGGGTTGAATGACGTGCGTTGATATCGATGCGACCAATCGCGCATTGCGCTCGACCAAAGAGAAGGAAGGCGGTATTCTACTTCCCATTTCGAGAGGGTTCTTTACTCTTATCGACTCAACCAGCATGGACGTGGTGTCAGCTTATACATGGTTTGCTGACGTTCGGAATCGGAACGTCTACGCCCGCCGAAATGCAATCATCAACGGAAAAGCGTCTTCACAACGCATGCACCGCCTCATCCTTCATCCGTTACAAGGATTTGAGGTAGACCATATCAACGGCAATGGGCTCGACAATCGTGTTGCCAATTTGCGTTTTGTCACCCGCAGAGAAAACAACCATAACTTCCGGCCCGAGCGCGACCGCAAGACGAGCAGGTACAAAGGCGTATGCTGGGATAATGCATGTCAAAAATGGTACGCTACTATTCGTTTACCGGAGCGCTGTCTTTCGATTGGGCACTACACCTCCGAGGAGGAGGCTGCTCTCGCATATAATTCTGCTGCCATTCGACATTTCGGCGAGCATGCGCGAATCAACGCGAACATCACCGCATGAAGCAGGATGATGAGCAAAACAAAGTGAAAGCATTCATTCGGAAACATGGCGTGACGAAATGCCCAGGCTTCGGCGACAAGAAACTGGCAAAGCTGCACGTAAGGCGGATGAAGGAATACGAAGAAGCCTCTTTGAAGAGGAAGGCCGAGATGGTGAGGCAGGGAATTATTCAGTGACCGCCAGCCTTCGCACGGGCTCCGTTGCCGGCCCGCTCGGCTGGCTACTCTTCCTCGAACAGCGGAAGCATTCCGAGACTTCGCATGTACGTCGTAAGCATCGCCTCTTCTTCCTGACGTTCGTTCGCATCCTTTTTCCGCAACTTCACGATCTGGCGAATTGCCTTCCTGCATAGACCATTTCCGTGAGCTTCTGCGTACACCTCTTTGATGTCGGCCCCGATTCCGGCTTTCTGTTCTTCAAGCCGTTCTATCCTCTCGACAACGCTCCGAAGCTGCTCCGCAGAGACGTTACTTCCGATCATGGTCTTCATTGCCCATCTCCCTGCCTATCATTGGGGAAGATAAGCCAGTTCAGGTATGTATCCTCTGGCGCATCAGCCACCATTTTCTTTAAGGCCGCCGTTGCCTTCATGCCAAGCCGCATTCCCCTCTCGCCCTCTTGGATGTTGCCGAACGTCTGGTATTTTCCGTCTATCTTCGTCTTCACGTTGTACTTAATATTGCTCATTGCATCGCTCCTTCGGTTGATTGTTTAACATCCTCGTTTGGCAGTGGGATCTCAAGTCCCAGCGTCTGTGCTGCCCATGCTCTTGCCTCCTCAAGCCTCAATTCCATCTCTTGCGTGGTCCAGTGCCGCGATGATGCAATCCCCTGAAGCACTTCACCATCCGGTGTCACAAATACCTGTTTCGCTTTCCACACGTTTAGCTTCAAGAAAATAAACACGTCTTCCGCATCCACATTGTTCCCGGCATCGCGAAAAGCATCGGTTATCAACTTCACCACCACGCCCCACATGTACGCGTTCTGATTATTGCTGCGGCGCTTCTTTCGCTCCTTCAGTGTTATCTCGACAACCTTTCCTTCAAGCCGAGAAAGAGCATCGACAATCTGTGCAGTCATCGGAGGCGGCAGCTTTCCACCGCTTACCATCCCTGCTAGTGTGAACGTCTGCGTCATTTCCGACGCACCGTAAGGGTAACACCGCCATTGTCCAGCATCACGCCTGGCACGGTCTCACCTTTCGCCATCGCCTCGTTGATTGCCGATCGGCTGACTGCCCGCGAGACCTTAAAAAACACTTCCGGCAATGCAGTTTCGTCGATGGACTGAATCCCCTGCTTCTTATTACCCATAGTAACCGTGGCCTCCGGGCGCCGCAGGGATTTCTCTCCTGTGGCCGTCATGCAGGCCAGCAGGGCGTCTCGCAGGCGTTGCTGCCGATTCTGGCAAGCCGACTTCCGCTCACCAAGCGCCTTCAGTCTGGAGGAAATGGCTTCTTCCATTCCTTCTTCGTCTCCCAGCTTGGCAAGCAACCAGTCCATGATCTCGAACACGTCCGTCTGCCCCTCCAAGGTGTCATGCACCAGATCGGGATCGGCATCCCCAAGCAAGGCGCGAAGCTCCGCCACCTTATCCAGCGTAAATTGCAGCGAGCCAGACATTAGTAAGGAATCCCGTCTTCGATGATATGAGCAGGCGGCTCAGATGCGGCGGTAGGACCCGAGGCCGCAGGCTTTGCTGTCTTTCTGGCCACAATCTCACGCAGCCATTTGAGTTGCGCCGGCGATGCGGTTGCCTTCGCTCCCTGCGAACGCAGTCGTTCGTGCTGGTCGTTGACAAATTTGCGCTCCTTGTCGTTGAGATGCATGCCGTTGGCCTCGGCGACGAGTTGCCCAAATTCTGTGGCCACCTGGGTTGGTGCGCCTTCATCCTTGCTTGGGGTGGCACCCTTCGATGATTGTTCCGAGGTTTCAGCCACGGCCTGCTCTGCGAATTCCTTTTTCAACCCGGAAACATATTTGCTGTCGTCAAACATGCCCATGTGAACATCGCCAGCGAATCCGAGGTAAGACAGGCATTTGGTTACCGCATCGGTCACGGCCTTTTTCGGCGCCTCCTCATCCACGAATCGGCCATTCTTGTTTGTGCCTTCCATGACCGTCTGACCCCATTGTTCAATGGTGCCACGCTGGTTATTGTGGATATACCACAATTGCACCTTGCTGCACCATATGCCAGCAATGAACTGATTCTCCAACTCTGTCCATCCCCAGCCGATCCCGCAGACGCCGAACGTTTCAGTCGCGCGCTTGATGAGCCAATACGGCTTAATCGCCGTACCCGAGAAGCCCCCGCCTTTGGTGAACTGCTTTGTTGCCGCAGGGTCAGTCTTAACGACGGTTTCCCAAAGTTTCAGGTTCTCCATAACACCTCTCTTCCTTTACGCCGTCCGTTGAGGCCGACAGCAACGCCGAGCATTGTTAATGCGCCGTCAGATCGGCGGGGCGCACATTCAGTCGATTCCACACATGCTTCTCTTCGCCTATGGCCAACTCCTTGATCGCCATCTCGGCAAACTGAAGCAAATGTTCGATTGCATCGCAATCTTCCGCGATCCGCCGACGGTTTTCCGTCGAAATGCGAATGCGCGCGCGCGGTTGCATCGTGAATGTCTGGTGCAGAAGAATCACGATTGCCCGATTCAGTTTATCGCGGTCAAAGTGCATAATACATTTATCTAGTTGTTGACCAGATTGTGGTATCACAGTATTCTCATTAGCGCAAGCATTATCTTCAAGAAAGTTTGAGGCTACGATATGCCCACCAAGAACGATCAGGTTCTTAACGCCGACCAGGCCGCCCAAGCCATCGGCATTAGCCGGAGGTCATTTGAAGATTGGTTGCGGAAAGACACGCCGCCACCCAGCTTTCCGGTTGGAAAACGTCACATGTACTGGAAATCTGAGCTTCTCAAATGGAATCGCAAGGTTCGTGGCGGAACACGCTATGCCAAGAATCACGCACCAGCCTGATCCTGCCGCGATCACAAAATGGGGGCCTCTCGGCTACGTCTCCGAAGACGAGCGCAAACGCATTATGTCGCTTCCGCCTTTCCAGTACCGCCGCGAGATGATCCAACTCGAACGAGAAATCGCCCAATTCAAGAAGCGGCGCCGGTGATCTACACCCTGTTCATTCCCCGCTGGCACCCGACTCCGCTCAACAAACTCCTCGGCAATCACTTTCGAGCTGCGCGTCTCAAAAAAGCAGATCGCGAGATGGTTCACTGGTATTGCCATATCAACAAGATCCCGCACGCCAGTGGGAAGCGCCGAGTCACGCTCACAATAATTCTGAAACCTGGCCAGCGAGCGTGCGACCCCGACAGTCCGTGGAAATCATGTTGCGATGCGCTAGTAGCCTGCGGCGCACTACGTGAGGATAAT
>DASRSQ010000094.1:0-7230 GCA_035656475.1 Gemmataceae bacterium
ACGCTGGCGAATCCGCCGATGCGATGCCAAAAATGTACGAGCGCGCCCGCGTGCGGCCGTTGTCGGTCGAGGAGTTGATCCCATCGCTGCGCGTTGCGACCGGCTACGATCCCGCGTGGGCAAAGAATACCGGCGATTACAGCGAGTATTACATGCGCTACTTCGGCGAGCCGAACGACGGCCAGGGCCAGTTCCAGGGCAGCCTCGCCGAGCACCTGTTCATCAACAACGCGCCGCAATTCCGCCAGTATGCCCAGCCGCGCAAGGGCAATCTCGCGGACACGATCGCGAACATGAAGGGATCGGCGGAAGAGAAGGTCGACCGGCTGTTCCTGTCGGTGCTGTCGCGCATGCCGAGCGACAAGGAACGGGCGCGGTTCGTCAAGCATCTATCGGGGGATGCGAAGATGATGCCGCAGTTGGTGGAGGAAGCGGTCTGGGTGCTTATGTCGTGTTCGGAATTCCGATTTAACCACTGAGAAAATCGATCGGCGATGGTAAAATTGCCAGTATGAGCACCCTTACCCAACGTCTGAAGAAGCAGGAAATCGTTTATCCCGAAAGCGATGGCCTTCCTTTGGCGGACAACACGACTCAGTTCCGCTGGATTACGACAATCAAAGGGGGGCTGGATGCGGTTTTCTTTGACGAGCCGAAGGTATTCGTGGCGGGCAATTTGCTTTGGTATCCGATCAAGGGAAAGAACAAGCTCAGAGTAGCGCCCGATGTCTTCGTGGCATTTGGTCGCCCGAAAGGTGAGCGCGGCTCCTACCAGCAATGGGTCGAAGGCAATATTGCTCCTCAGGTCGTGTTTGAAATCGTCTCTCCAGGAAATACCGCCGCACTCTTGACCGAGAAATTCGATTTCTACGACAAGTACAAGGTGGAAGAATACTACCTCTACGATCCCGATCGCGGTGAACTGGCAGGCTGGATTCGGAAGGGCAAGCGTTTAACGAAAATTGACGACATGAATGGTTGGACCAGCCCTCGACTGGGCGTTCGATTTGAAATGCCGCACGGCGAACTGCGACTCTTCGATCCGACAGGAGTCGAAATACTGACATACGGTGAAGTCGTCAAACAGCGAGAAAGCGAACGTTTGGCGAAAGAAAAAGCAATCAGAGAGAGAGAGCAAGAGCACAAGCGAGTTGAGCGACTGCAAGCCCAGCTAAAGGCTCTGGGAATCGAGCCCGAGGCATAAGGCAGCGGGGTGAGCTGTGGGAGGGACGCGAAGGGGGCCTGGGAAACCAAAAGCAACCAACAGCGTCCATTTCGCGTGCTTCTCGTGTCGAAAAACCTACAAGCAACGGGGATCGTCGAATTGGGACACCAGCATTCCGACGAGGCCGTTTCCCTGCCCAAATTGCAAGCTACCAATGGCTCGTATGGGAC
The DNA here is from genome assembly GCA_035656475.1 of Gemmataceae bacterium. Lineage (GTDB taxonomy): Bacteria > Planctomycetota > Planctomycetia > Gemmatales > Gemmataceae > SIAQ01. The sequence goes on from DASRSQ010000094.1 coordinate 1,396, forward strand.
GCTACTTCAAGGCTCCGTCCGTCCGTGCGATTCAGGCCTGGCGAGAAGTTGAGCGGAAGTATCAAGAAGGCGAACGATTTGACTGAACTGACATGCAAGGGGGGGAATGACATGTTTTCCAGTATCGGACATTTGACGCGCAGATCCTTCCTCAAAGGCGCCCTCGCCACCGCCGGCGGCTTCGCGATCGCCAACTGGGGCGCCGTCTTCAACTCGCAGACCATCGCGCAAGAAGCCGCCCGGCGCAACAAGCGCTGTATCCTCCTGTGGATGAACGGCGGCGCGAGCCAGATCGATACCTTCGACATGAAGCCCGGCCGGCCGACCGGCGGACCGTTTCGGCCGATTCAGACCAATGTCAATGGCGTGCAAATCTGCGAGTACATGCCGCTGATGGCCCAGCAATGCGACAAGCTCGCGATCATTCGTTCGATGCGCACGCAGTCGCCGGATCATCCCGACGGCATCTACCACATGCACACTTGCTACAAGCAGAATGAGCGCATGCCGCATCCGGAAATCGGGGCGATGATCGCCAAGTACCTCGGCAATCCGGAAGCCGATCTGCCGAGCTTCGTGCGCATGGGTTCGACCGGCAACGCGGGTTCCGGCTATCTCGGGCCTCGCTATGAGCCGTTTCACCTTGGCCGCAATGGCGAGATGCCGTACTTCAGCGCTCCGTCGGTGACGCCGCAGGTGCAGCAGCGCCGCAGCGATCTGCTCAATTTCATGGAGCAGGAGCATGCGCGCGAGCACAGGGCGGAGCCTTACGAATCGCATCGCACTGCCGAGCTGCGAGCGCATCGGCTCATGCGCGCTCGCAACGTGTTCAACGTCCAGAACGAATGGCCCGCCGCCCAGGCACGCTATGGCAACACCGATTTCGGGCGAAGCTGCTTCATGGCTCGCAAGCTGATCGAGGCCGGCGTGCCGTTCGTCGAGGTCGGGCAGGAGAACTACGACAGCCATGCCGACAACTTCGTCTGTCACAAGGCGAACATGGACGTGCTCGATCCGGCGTGGAGCGGGCTGCTTACCGATCTTGCCGAACGCAACCTGCTGCAAGACACGCTGGTGGTGTGGATGGGGGAAGTAGGCAGAACTCCCTATATCAACAATCGCGCCGGCCGCGATCACTTCATTCGTGCCTGGACCATCGTCCTCGCCGGCGGCGGCGTGCGCGGCGGACAGCTCCACGGCAGCACCGATCGCGATGGCCGCGAGGTCGTCGACAATCCCGTCAGCGAAGGGGATCTGTTCTCGACCATCTACACCGCGCTCGGCGTCAACCCGCGCGTTCGTCACTACGTGGGCACGCGACCGATCTGGGCGACGCCCGAAGGCTCGCGGCCGTTGCGGACACTGCTCGCGTAAAAAATGCATAGCCACAGAGGACACAGAGAGATCCGAATAATCGGATGATGAGCCAGCATTGCAGTAAGCTTACCTTTTGGGGCTCTCGGTGCTCTCTGTCCTCTGTGGCTAATAGTCCGACAGATTTCGCGGTGGCAGCGCCGCACGCAGGGCGTTGACCACCGCGAGCACATCGATCACCTCTTGGGCAATTGCTCCGGCGACCGGCGGCAATACTCCTGCTGCTGCCAGGATCATGCCAATCACGCTGAGCACCATTCCGCCCACCGCGCTTTGCAATGCGATCATGCGCATGCGCCGACCCACGTGAAATAACTCGTCCACCTTTTGCAGCGTACTCTCCATCACCACCGCGCCGGCCGCTTCAGCGGTGACATCGCTGTTCTGGCCGAACGCTATGCCGACCGTGGCTGCGGTCATGGCGGGGGCGTCGTTGATGCCGTCGCCGACGAAGACGGTGTTCTCTCGCTGCGTTTCTATGCGCACGAGGTCCAACTTCTGCTCGGGACTCTGCCCTGCGTGGACCTCCCCGATACCCACCTGTTCCGCGAGATAGCGCACCTCTGACTCGCGGTCGCCCGATACGATCAGCACGCGCTGGAAGCCGTGCTTGGGGCCGAGATGCTGGACGAAGGAAGCGCCTTCGCTGCGCGGCTGATCGCGAAAGCGCAGCGTGCCGGCGTAGCGGTCGTCGACCAGGATCACACATTCGAGGCCAGATGTCAGCGCCGGCAATTGCACGGCGATATCGGCCCGCTGGACGGCGAGCTTGGTACGGCTCGTGACCTGGATGGCGCGGCCGGCGACCGTGCCTCGCAGTCCCTCGCCGGGAGGTTCGCTGACGGCGGCCGCATCGGTCAACGGCACGCTCGCGTCGTGCGCCGCCGACACGATGGCGTTGGAGAGCGGATGCTTCGAATAGCGCTCCAGGCTCGCGATCAGGCCGAGAAGTTCGCGATCGTTGAACCCGTCGCCCGCGTGAATCTCGGTCAATCTGGGTTTACCATAGGTCAGCGTGCCGGTCTTGTCGAAGATGGCGGTGCGGCAAGTATCGATCTTCTCGAGGATGGCGGGGTCCTTGATGATGATGCCGCGCCGGGCCGCCAGCGAGATCGAGCCGATGATGGCGACCGGAATCGCGATCAAGAGCGGGCACGGCGTCGCCACGACGAGGACGGCGAGGAAGCGTTGTGGGTCCCAGCCAACGATGCCGGCGACAACGGCCAGCGACAGCGCGAGCGGCGTGTACCAGGCGCCGAGTTGATCGCCAAGCCGGCGCAGCCGCGGTCGATGTTGCTCGGAGGCCCGCATTACCTGCATGATCTTCGCATACCGTGAATCGACCGCCAGCTTGTCGGCGCGGATGGTCAAGGCGCTGGCGCCATTGATCGCGCCGGAAAGGACTTCCGAGCCAGGCGTCTTCGAACGAACGTACGGCTCTCCGGTGAGGTACGACTCGTCCATCGCGCCATGCCCTTCCAGCACCGTGCCGTCGACAGGGCAAATCTCATGCGGAAAAACGACGAGCGTGTCCCCGACGGCAACGCGCTCAAGCAGCACATCGGCGACATGCCCGTCAACCTTGCGATGAGCGCGCGAAGGCATGCGCTTCGCGAGGGCGGCCAGCACGGATGAGGCGCTGCGGACGGCATAGGCCTCTAGGGCGCCGCCCCCCGATAACATGAGAACAACGAGCACCCCGGCCAGATATTCGCCGAGCACCGCCGCCGTGATAATAGAGATGCCCGCGAGCAGGTCGGAACCGAACTCCGCGCGCAGGAGCTTGGCGAGCAGGCCGATGACGAGTGGAATGCCACCAAGCACCAGGGCCGCGATCAGGGGCACATCGAGAGCTTTGATGCCGGCCAACGTCCCGTCAAGGCGAAGGCCATAGCGGAACACCAAATGGACGGCAATCGCCACGATCGCACAGGCAGCGATCACGGCGTCCTTGCGACTGGCGGCATCCGCTCCGCCATCGGGTACTTCTGACGCGGCCACGGCGTCTCCAAAGATTGGTCAGCAATCGATCGATCAGGAGCATGATACCAAAAAGCCAAGTGCCTGTGAGGAATGGGTGGATGTAAGCTACTTGTTCTCAGGAACGCAGGTCGTTACGATGGCAGCGTGATCCAAGATCATTGGTGCGGAGATCGTGATGTTACGCTGGTTCACTTTGTTGGCTGCGATGGTCGTTTTTGCGGCGCCTGTTGAGGCCTCGACCAAGAAGCCCAGTATCCTCTTTATTCTGACGGACGATCAACGTTTCGATCTTCTCGGTTGCGCCGGTCATCCCATTCTGAAGACGCCCAATATCGATCGGCTCGCGAAGCGGGGGATGCGCTTTCGCAACATGTTCGTGTCGACGCCGATCTGCGCCGCGAGTCGGGCCTCCATTCTCACCGGCAAGTATGAGCGGACGCACAAGTTCACCTTCGGCACGCCGCCGATCGCGGCCGAGCATTGCGACACAAGCTTTCCCACGCTTCTAAAACGTGCGGGCTATCGCACTGGGTTGATCGGCAAGTTCGGCGTCTCGCTCGCCATGGGCCAGCAGGCCAAAATGTTCGACGTCTTTCAACCCATCGGCTATCCGTTCCTGAAAAAGCAGAAATCGGGCGAGATTCGCCATATCGATCAGATTGCGACCGACCAGGCGATCGCGTTTTTGCAGAAGCAGGCCCCGAAGCAGCCGTTCTGCCTTTCGCTCTGTTTCAACAGTCCGCACGCCGAGGATGGCAAGCTCGACAATCTTTATCCGTGGCCCAAGACGGTTGATAGGCTCTACGACGATGTCAAGATCTCCGCGCCTCCGCTGGTAGAAGAGAAGTATTTCCAGACTCATCCTGAGTTTTTGCAAAAGTCGCTCAATCGCGTTCGCTGGTACTGGCAGTTCGACACGCCGGAGAAATATGCCAAGAACGTGCGGGCGTACTATCGAATGATCAGCGGCATCGATCACGAAATCGGCCGACTGTTGGATGAGTTGCAACGGCTGGGTTTGGCGGACGACACGATCATCGTCTTCACGTCCGACAATGGCTACTTCCTGGGCGAGCGAGGCTTTTCAGGGAAATGGGTGCACTATGAAGAATCGCTGCGCGTGCCGCTCATCATCGTCGATCCGGGCTTGCCGAAGCAGCAACGAGGCAAGACGGTGGATGCGTTCGCGTTGAACGTGGATTTCGCGCCGACGATCTTGGAATGGGCGGGCTTGCCGCGCGAGAAAGTGCATCAGGGACGCAGTCTGGTCGCGCTGGCCCGTGGCGAAAAGGCGGAAGCCTGGCGGACCGATTTCTTCTGCGAGCATCTGTTCGTCCATCCGCAGATCCCGAAATGGGAAGGCGTGCGCGGCGAGCGTTATGTTTACGCGCGCTATTTCGATCAAAAGCCGGCATATGAATTCCTGCACGACTTGCAGCAAGACCCTCGGGAACTGCGAAATCTGGCCGGCGAACGCGATGCCAGCCAGATTCTGCAACGCATGCGGCAGCGCTGCGACGAGCTGCGCGACGCCTATGGCGGACCATACTCGCCCGAACGTTTCCCGATACTTCCGAAAAAGAAGAAATGATTTCAGTCGCTACATGGTGCGCCCGCCATCGACGACGATGATTTGCCCGGTCATGAGCGTCTGGCCCAGCGCCAGGAACACGACGGCGTCGGCGACGTCGTCCGGCTCGGCGGCGCGGCCGAGCGGCGTCATCTTCAGCGCCTGCCGAACCATCTCCTCGCGCCCTTTCAGCCAGCGCGTGTTGATCGGGCCCGGAGCGACTGCGTTGACGCGGACCTCGGGCGCAAGTGCCCGCGCCAGCGATTTGGTCATCGCGTTCAGGGCCGCCTTGCTGGCCGCGTATGGGATGCTGCTGCCATGCCCCTGCAGGCCGGCCACGGACGTGACGTTCCCCACCGACCCGTTGCGTTCCTTTAGCAGCGGCGCCGCGGCGCGAATGCACTGAAATGCTCCGCGAACGTTGACCGAAAAGATGTCGTCCCAAACCTGCTCGGTCACCGCTTCGAAGTTGGTGTGCTCGATAAAATGCGTGGTGCCGGCGTTGTTGACCAGGACGTCAAGCCCGCCCAACTCATCGCGCACCTGAGCCACCATCGCCCGGACGGCCTTGTCGTCCGCGACATTCGCCTTGCACAGAATCGCGGGGACCCCGTGGGCTCTGGCGCCGGCAAGCGTCTCGCTGGCCTCGGCTTCGGAGCGTGAATAGTTGATGGCGACAGCCAGGCCTTGGGCGGCAAAGCGCAGAGCGATGGCGCGGCCCGCGCCGGTCGCAGATCCGGTTACCAGGGCGACCTTGCGAGGTGCGGTCATGGGATGTCGGCCTCACGTTGTGCCAAATGATAGTCCGGTGGCATGTTACTCCGCCGCAACGCGGATGACAAACCAATCGCCGTCAGTCCCGTCACCGGCGGGCGAACGCCGTTCTGAAGTCCGGCGTCCGTAGGTGG
>DASRSQ010000095.1:0-4295 GCA_035656475.1 Gemmataceae bacterium
GCCAACGCTCTCCCGTTACTGCCCTCCCGGGACGACCCCCGTTCTCGCTGATTCTATCGAAATCTCGTTTGCGTCCAGCGTGGTTCCGAGAGAACGGTCCAATTCGATCTTCGCTTTCTGATATGCCGTCATCGCCGCTACTAGGGTAGACTCGGCTTCGGCCAGATCGTGGCGGGACGTCAACGTCTGGTAGCTCGATCCCGCGCCAAGTTCCTGCTCCTTCTCGGTGATGTCGAACGTCTTCCTGGCCAGGTCGCGTGCCTTGGTGGCAAACTCCACGCGCGCCTTGCTTTGCTCAAGGGCATACTGCGCGTTGCGCACCTCGATACGAATCTGCTTCTTCAAGTGCTGCAGCCGAAGCTGCGCCTGGCCCATCTCCAGTTCCGATCGATACTGATCCGACTTCGCTACGCGATTGCGAATAGGAATATCCACCGACAGACCCACATAGTAGTCGGGCGCCGTGTTATTGAATGCGTGCTGCACTGCGCCGCCCCAGCTCATCGGGGCTGTCGAGGTAATGTGAGAGGCCGGATTCGGAGGTCCGGCCAGACCGGTGCCACCGTAATATGCCGTCAGCGATACGGTCGGCAACAACGCGTTGCGGGCCGCATCCCGGCTGATGTTCCGATTTTGCAGATCGATGTCCGACTCTTTCAATTCGATCCGGTCGCGCAATGCCAGCGCGATGCTATCTTCCGTCGATCCGGTTGTGGCCCCGGCCTGTATCGTGCTCGAGTCGGTCGGGTGCACCGGCATGGCCTCCAGAATCGGATCGTCCAGATTTTTCGTCAGCGCGTTCTTGATCAACAGCTCCTGAAACTGGAGCGTCGCTTTCGCAATCGTCAGATCCTGCTCGCAGTTGGCGACCTCTCCCTCGTCTTTCATCACCTCCATTGCGGGGATTGCCTGAAGAGCGAGTTGTTTGCGGCCGATATCCAAGGTGCGCTGGGCAAATTCCAGCGACTGAGTCTTCACCTGTTCATCCTCGTAGGCGGCGACCAGGTCCCAGTACATATTCGCAATCTGCGTAATCGTCGTCATCACCTGCAACTTGAAAGCTGCATCCGATATCTTCTGGTTGTTCTTCGCGATCCGGAGATAACGCAGATTCGGTCCAAAGCCGAATCCGGCGAGCAGTTGCTGCTGAAGCGCGACATGATAATAGGAGTTCAACGTGGGGTTGAGAAAACTGTTTGGGCTGTTGGTCGCGCCGCGATTGTTGTCGAAGACCACCGATAGTGTCGTACCGGTCGGAAACGACTGCATATATCCGAAGTTACCCGTCGTTGTGTTTTGCTGAAGCGTCTGCGTGCCATAAATCGCGGTGTTCGAGAGCGGCTGCGTGTAATGCTCGTTGTTGATGTTTCCCGTGATCCTTGGATCATACGACGACACATTCGTTCCTGTGCCGAGCGTCGACTGCACTAGCCCCGAGGCGCCCGAACCCGCGCCGCCCGCGCCGCCGGAGGTTCCACCGGCGCCAGCGCCGCTCGATGCCGAGCCGAAACCGCCAACGCCGCCGCCGGGCGTATTCTGCACGACGCCCGTATTGACGCCGCGAAAAGAGCCTCCGGCGCGCGTTCGCATGATGTCCGCCTCGGCGATCGGAATGTTGTATCGCGCAATCGCAAGGTCGAGGTTGTTCTCAAGCGCCAGCTCGATTGCATCCTTCAGGCTCAATTCGAGAACGCCATTATGAACCAGCGTATCGATCCTCGTCGAGTTCGCAAGATTGGGCGGCGGCGCCAGCGTGGGGCGGTACGCATGGAAAGGGTTATCGGAGTGCGGAATATCCAGCCGCAGGGCGGGCATGGGAGCGTCCTGCGCGAGAAGCGGGGCAGCGGCGAATATCGCGATACCGGCATATGCAAAGAGGAAGGCGGCTCTCTTCATGGCCGCACCTCTCGGCTATTCGCGTCGGCCTGCGCGCTATCGGCGTAGATCCAGCCATCGCGCAGCTCGATGATTCGCGTACCATACTGCGCATTCGCCTCCGAGTGCGTCACCTGCACAATCGTCGCGTCCTCCTCGTTCAACTGCCGGAACATCTCCATAATCTCCTTTGCCTGCACCGATTGCAGGTTGCCTGTCGGCTCGTCGGCCAGCAACAGCGAGGGCCTGTGAATCATGGCGCGCGCGATGCCTACCAACTGTTGCTGTCCACCGGAGAGCTGGCTCGGGTAGAGGTCTTTTTTGCCGACGATATTGAAACGATCCAGCGTGTCCGCAACCAATGCCTGCCGTTCCGGTTTCGAGATGTTCTTGTACGACAACGGAAGGTCAATGTTCTCCGCCACGGTGAGGTCGTCCAAGAGGTGATAGCTCTGAAAGACCATCCCGATCCTGCGGCGCGCCAGCTCCGCCCTCTGCTTGCGGTTCATGGTCTCAACCGCGGCTCCGTCGAAGGTAAATCCGCCGCGCCACTGGTCGTCCAGCATCGCCAGCACATTCATCAATGACGATTTGCCAGCTCCCGATGGCCCCATGACGGTTACAAACTCCCCAGCGTTGATCGTGAGGTTGATACGGCGAAGCACCCACGTCTCCATATGGCCGTTTTTATAGCTTCGCTCCAGATTTTTGAGTTCAATCATTCCCTACTCCGTTCGCAAAGCCTGTGTGGGCTCGACAGACGCCGCCCGTCGCGCCGGTAGATAACCCGCCAATACTGCCGCTACCAGCATCCCGATTGCAGCCCATGCCAGCGCCACGATGCTGCTGGACAGGTGCCTTTCGATGCCTCCACCGCCGGTAAAGACAACGTCGGCAAGCACGCTGCCAACCAGCCGCGGAACCGCGAGGCTCGCCAGCGATCCCAACGCAACGCCCAGTGCCGTCAGCAACAGTCCGCGCCTGAGGATCAGCAGAAGAATCTGCCTGCGGTCCGCCCCAACTGCAAGCCGCACCCCAATCTCACGCGTTCGCTGCGTCACCTGATAGCTCATCAGGCCAAACAGCCCAATCATCGTCAACAGCAACGCAAACACCGCAAACCCGCCCGCAAGATAGCTGAAGAAACGCGGCGCGGCCACGCTGCGGTCGATCACCAATTGCATCGTCGTCAGCTTCGCCACCGGAATCTCCAGGTCGGAATCCGACACCGCACGCTGCACCGCGGCGGCGATGTCCACGTCGGCTGACATCCGCAGCGCAAACGTCGTCGGAAACCATCCATTGATGACTTTCATCAGATGGTCCGAGACCTGCGTGAACGGCACATAGATCATCACCTGCGGCGATTGCGCCAGCGAGCGGCTATGGGTATCGGCTACCACGCCCACCACGCGCAGGGACGGTGAGTTCTTCCCAAGCTGCACCTCTTCGCCAATCGCCGATCGTCCTGGCCACCACTTGCGCGCCGCCGTCTCGCTGATCAAGACCACGGGCACGGTGGTAGCGCTATCTTGCTCCGTCACATCGCGTCCGCTCAGGATAGAAATACCCATCGTGCGGAAGTACCCGGGCGTTACCGCGCGAAACTCCATGTACCCCTGTGCGTCAGGGTGTCCGACCGGTCCTCCGCCAAAGTTCAGACCACGATCCAGCGGCAACCCATTGACAGCAGCGACCTGTTTCACACCCGGAGAGCGACCTAGCTCGTCCAGCACCTTATCGACAAATTGATTCGTATGCAGTGCGCTCGCGTACATATTGCCCTTCAACGTCACTTGCGCCACCGACAGGTGATCCGCAACAACACCAGACCGCACCGACCGCAACTCCAAAAAGCTTCCCAGCAGTAGCGCTGCTGCAGATAACAGCACCACGGCTACTGCGACCTGCACCACCATCAGTCTGTTACCCATTCTGGCCTGATACGCCGTCGCTCCGACCTGCCCTCCCCCTTGCAGCATGGGTCCCGTATTCTGCCGCAGAACGCCCCAGCCCGGCAACAGCCCGAAGATCAACGTCGTCACGCACGCCATCGCCAACGCAAACACCGCAGGCAGCCATTCGTTCCCTCGCATTGGCGGAATCGCAATCGGAGCCGTCCGCAGCAGCATCGGCACCGCCAGCCTCGACAACAACAGCCCCAGGCCGCCGCCCACCAGCGCCAGCACGAGGCTCTCGCACATCATCAGCCGCAGCAGGTTCGCCCTGCTCGCGCCCAGCGCGGAACGGACTGCCATCTCGCGCGCTCGCCGCCACGTCCGCGCCGTCATCAGCACCGCCAGATTGAGACAAGCCACCAGCAACACGGCCAGCACTGCCGCCAGCATCGTCAACAGGCTCATACGCACCGCACTTACCACCACCTGTTGCAAGGGCCACACTCGAAACCCGCGCGAGAC
>DASRSQ010000096.1:0-3216 GCA_035656475.1 Gemmataceae bacterium
AGCAAAGTCCTATCTGCACTCGCGGTCGGCTTCATGGTCGCTACGCCGGCCTTCAGTCAACCCGCCGCCTTCCTGCAAAAGCACTGTTCGAGTTGCCATGATGCGAAGGAAAAAAAAGGCGGCCTCGACTTGGCTGCCGTCAAAGCAACCGATGTCGCGCAATGGGTGAAGGTGCATGATCGCATCGAGTCGGGCGCGATGCCGCCGCGGCGGAAGGTGCCGGCGGACGAGAAGTCGGCGGCGCTGACGTCGTTGCGTGCCATGATCGTGAAGGCGGAGCCGGCGCCGCAAACGGGGTTGCGTCGGCTCACGCGTGTCGAATACGAGCACACACTGCGCGATTTGCTCGATTTGCCGGGCATTCCGCTGCAGGGGGAGCTGCCAGCCGATGGGTCGGCGCATGGGTTCGACAACAACAGCGATGCGCTCGATATCTCGCATGTCAATCTTTCCAAGTACATCGAGGCGGCGGACTATGCACTCGATGTCGCGATTGCGACGCAGCCGCAGCCGCCGAGCGTGACGAAGCAGCGCATCTCGCTGGCCAATCCGCATGGCTTCGTCGCGCACGTTCTGCTCCATGGCGATGGTGTGCTGCTCAAGAACAAGCTGCCCGATCCCGATTTTCCGCCTGCGGGCGCTCACGAGCATCTCGACCAGGGCGCCCACGAGCGCATGGGCTCGTTCCGCAATGGCAGCAGCGTTGGCCTGTTTCGCCATGAGGACGAATCGTTCCATCCGTACTTCATCGAGTTCGTCACGATCTATCCGGGCCAGTATCGCGTCAAGACATCGCTGTGGAGTTTCCAGTGGGACAAGGGGAAGGTGCTGCCCGCGCGTGGCACGGAAGCCGTACGGCTATCCATCGTGACGCTGACCGGCGATGGCCGAGGCGGCGGGCATCCGAGCACCGTGCTCGGCTACTACGACGCGCCGCCGAACCAGGAGAAGCTGCACGACTTCACGACCTGGCTCAACAAGAACGAGATCATTGGCTTCAACGCCGCCTCGCTCGCGCCCGGCGCCCAGACGCGTGGCAAGAATCGCGCCATGGGCTTCACCGGTCCCGGCATCGCCTGCGACTATCTTGACATCGAAGGGCCGTTGCACGACGTGTGGCCGCCGCGCAGCCATCGCGCGCTCTTCGGCGATTTGCCGATGGTCGAGTTCAAGCAGGCCGAGCATCCGAAGATCAAGGGACCAAAACGCCGGCTCGTGCGGCAAGAAATGGGTGCGGGCAAGAATCGGCCCGACATCACCAAGGGCGTCTGGACCGTACACAGCGATCAGCCGCTCTTCGACGCCGACCGTCTGCTGGCGACGTTTTTGCCACGCGCGTTTCGCCGACCGGTCGATGCGGCGACGCGCAAGTTATATATCGGCAAGGTCGCGGAACGCCTGAAGGCAGGCGATTGCTTCGAGAACGCGATGCGCTGGGCGTATCGGGCCGCGCTCTGCTCGCCTGATTTTCTCTATCACGTCGAGCCGGCGGGCAAGCTCGATGACCACGCGCTCGCGAATCGCCTATCCTACTTCTTCTGGCGTTCGATGCCGGACGCGAAACTGCTCGAACTTGCGGACAAGGGAAAGTTGCGCGAAGCATCCGTGATGCGCGAGCAAGTCGATCGGCTCTGGGGCGACGTGAAGTCGCAGCGATTTGTCGACGACTTCCTCGGCCAGTGGATGAAGCTGCGGCAGATCGCGTCGAACGATCCGGACCGCAAGCTCTATCCGGAGTTCAGCGCGTATCTGCAGGATTCGACGGTCGCCGAGACGCGGGCGTATTTCCGCGAGCTGATCGCAAAGGACCTGAGCGCGTCGTACCTCGTCAAATCCGATTTCGCGATGCTCAACGAAAAGCTCGCGGTCCATTACGGCATTCCAGGCGTGACCGGCTCACAGATCCGCCGCGTCGCCTTGCCGGCGAATTGCGCGCGTGGCCCGTTCCTGACGCAAGCGTCGATCCTGCGCATCACCGCCAACGGCACGACGACATCGCCGGTGCCACGCGGAGCGTTCGTAATGGATCGATTGCTCGGCCAGCCGCCCGAGCCGCCGCCGGCGAACGTGCCGGCGATCGAACCGGACGTGCGCGGCGCCAAAACGATTCGCGAACAGCTCGACAAGCACCGCAACAATCCGAGTTGTTCGTCATGCCACACCAAGATCGATCCGCCGGGCTTCGCGCTCGAATCGTTCGACGTGATCGGCGGCCAGCGGACGCGTTATCGCTCGATCGGCGCCGGCGATCCGGCCCCGCGCGGCAATATCGATCCGTTCATCGGCATCAGCTTCAAGCTTGGGCCCAAGGTCGATTCCAGCGGCAACATGCCCAATGGCCGGACTTTCAAGGACATCCACGAGTTCCAGGAGTTGCTCGCCGGCAACACGAACCAGCTGCTGCGCAACCTTGCCCGACAGTTTGCGATCTACGGCACCGGTCGCAAACTGGTCTTCGCAGATCGGCCCCAGATCGAGGCGATCGTCGCCAGCACCCAGAAACGCGGCGGCGGCGTGCGGACGCTGATCCACGAAGTCGTGCAAAGCCCGCTGTTCTCGGGGCGATGACGATCGAAGTCACAAGCCCGACGCGTAAGCGAGGCAGCCAGTCCAAGGCCTCGCTTACGCGTCGGACTTGTGCAACGGCGGTCAATGGCTGGCCGGCATCTCGTAGAGCTGGTAGATTTCGCACGTGCCTTGGCCTACGACTTCGAGGAATCGATTCGTGTGTTTGACGATTTCCTCTATGGAATCGGCCTTGAGCAGCGCGTAGCCGCCGAGGACCTCCTTGGTCTCGGGGAACGGGCCGTCTGTGACAGTGACCTTGCCGGCGGAACTTCGATTCACGCGCACGCCGGTCGAGCCGAAGTTGACACCCTCGGTCGAGAGGAGCCAGCCTTCCTTCATGGCGTCTTCGATGAGCTTGCCCATGGCAGCCATCTCGGCCTCCGTCGGCGGGCGGCTGGCCGGTTCGTGCGTGAAAATGCTGATAAAGCGCATATCGATCTCCTGTATTTGTTTACCTCGTTTCTGCCTATTCATCGAACGGCAAGGCGGAGAATCGACATGGGGAAGAAAATTTCAGAATTTGTTGTCGCATCATTCTTGAAAACTCATTACACTGAGAGATGAATTACCCCACCAAAAACGCTTTCGCCTCTCCACGAAGTGACGTGCGGAAGTCGATGTGTCCGATGGCTGGAACAGGGGGTCCCG
>DASRSQ010000097.1:0-18297 GCA_035656475.1 Gemmataceae bacterium
AACGTTGCTGGCGCCAGGAATGTGCCCATGCGCAAATTCGCTTGGCGAGCGCACGTCCAGAAGGTATAGCGACGGCGTGGCGAGCACGGCCTCCACATCGAGCTGTGGATGGTCGCCGCGCAGAAGGCCCGCCGCGACGAATCCGGCCATGTTGATCGGGTCCTTCGCGGAGCCGAACTGTGGCGCATAGGCGAGTTCCATCTCCTCGAGATCGAACACCGTCATGCCCGCCTGGATCGCGACGGCGAGGACGTCGATGCGCTTATCGACGCCGGAACCGCCGACGGCCTGGGCGCCAAGGATCAGGCCATTGCTCGGATCGAAGAGCACCTTGAGCGCCATCGCCTCGGCGCCGGGAAAATAGCCCGCATGATTCGCGGGATGGACATAGATCTTGCGAAACGACCGGTTGGCGCGGCGCAGCGTCTTCTCGGAGCTACCGGTCATCGCCGCCGTTCGATCGAAGACGCGCACGATGGCGGTCCCTTGCGTGCCGCGATAGCGCGCGAACCGTCCGAAAATATGATCGGCGGCGATGCGTCCCTGGCGGTTCGCGGGTCCCGCCAACGGCACCTGTGTCTTTTCTCCGAGCACGTAATCCTTGACCTCGATCGCGTCGCCGACCGCGTAGATGTTGGGATCGCTGGTCTGCATGTGATCATCGACGCGGATGCCCCCACGCGGGCCGACTTCCAGATCCGCATCGACCGCAAGCTTATTCTCGGGCCGCACGCCGATGCCGAGAATGACGAGCTGCCCAACGATGCGTTCTCCCGATTTCAGACGCACCGCGATCCCTTCCGGAGTCGTTTCGAACGCCTCGGCCGACTTGCCGAGGATCAGCGTCACCCCCTTGTCGATTAGCCGTTGGGCAATCGGCGTCGTCATTTCCTTGTCGAACGGCGGCAGCACCTGATCCTGCAACTCGACCACCGTGGTCGCGATGTGGCGGCGCACGAAGTTCTCGACAAGCTCCAGCCCGATGAAGCCGGCGCCGATGACGACCGCGTGCTTGACTCCGTGGTCCGCCCTCCCCTTGATGCGATCGACATCGGCCAGGTTTCGGAGCGTGAAGATGCCATCGAGATCAATGCCAGGAATGGGGGGCCGCAAGGGCGCGGCACCGGGCGCCAGGATCAACTTGTCATAGCTTTCCTCGAATTCGCGTCCCGTCGCCAGGTCACGAATGTGGACCTTCCTGGCCGCGCGATCGATCCGCTCCACGGACGAGCGCGTGCGGACATCCAGGCGAAAACGCGTTCGCAATCGCTCGGGTGTGACGACGAGCAGCTTGTCGCGCTCGGCAATTTCGCCGCCGACATAGTATGGCAGGCCGCAGTTGGCGAACGAGACGTCCGGACCTCGCTCGATCAGCACGATCTCGGCGTCTTCGGACAGCCGCCGCGCTCGCGCCGCCGCCGATGCTCCTCCTGCCACGCCACCCACGATGATCAGTTTCATGATCGATCTCCTTTGCAATGCACGCGCCTCTGCTGCTCTTTCAGTTTGCACAGCAAGTTTTGGTTGGCTCATCGACACGGTTCCATGGCATCTTGGCGAGCATGAGGCCCATGCCGCAGGTGTCGGTGATGCCCGCGAAGACGAGGCCTGCGCCGATGAACGCCGACAGGAACACGAATGCGGGATGCACGAACCATGCGAGCAGCGCGCCGATCAACACGATCAGGCCGGCGGCGATACGGACCTGCCGTTCGAGCGACATCATCTTCTTGCCGCGCACCACGGGCAATCCTGCCTGGGTGCAGGCCAGCGTGCCCCCTTCGATGTTGATGACGTTGCTGATGCCCGCGGCAAGAAACCTCTCGCACGCCTGCCGGCCCCGGCCGCCCGAGCGACAGATGACGTAGATCGGCTCATCCGCCGCGCCAACCCGGGTCCGCACCACCGCCGCCGGATCGAGCGCGTCGAGCGGCACGTTCCGCGCGGCTTCCAGATGCACCTCGCGATACTCCATCGGCGTGCGCACATCGATGATGTCGATCCGCCTGCACGTCTTGCAGATCTCCGCCAGTTCACTCGGACTGATGACTGGAACGCTCATCTTTTTCTCCTTGCGTTGGTTGATGGGTATCCACCTGCTTCTGGACCGACCTCGGCCCACAGGCATCGCGCATTCAGGTTCTCACGCCCAGGCGGGGCAACACCCAGACCTGCAAGATGATCCACAGGGCGAAAACACCCAGGATAATCACGATTTCCATGAATACACCTTTTGTTGTCATGTCACGATCTCTCGATATATCCAATAAAAAAAATCAGCCCCCGAAGCGCCCCTCGATGCACGCCATGATGTTTGCCAGGTGCGGTTCCGCAATCTCGTAGTACACGTTGCGCCCGTCCTTGCTGCTCTTGAGAAGCTGGCAATGCTGCATGAGCCGCAGATGTTCGGACGCCATGTGGCTCGGAATATCGCAGGCATCGGCGAGCTCGCCGACGGTATACCGGCCTTGCAGCAGCATCTGCACCATGCGCAGCCGATGCGGATGCGCCAGTGTCTTCAGGCATTCCGCCGCCTGTTGCAGCGCATCGAGCGGGATCAGCTTCTTCGCCTTGGTTGCCATATCGGTCTCCACACACAATAATATCGGAATATTCCGACATGTCAATGAGTCATTCTCGAATTTGACCGAGAGTCAGCAGCCCAATCGCCGACTGGGGAAGTTGATACAATTTCCGCATGGACGAGTTGCCGCAAACGATGAGCGATGCGAGCGTGCCGGCGCCCACCACGCCGTCGTTGATGCTGCGCATCGCGGTGTACACGTTGATGCCGGTTCTCATCGTCGCGACGCTGCCGCTTTTGCTGCTGATCATCCTCATCATCTACCTGCTTGCCATGGTCCACGGAGCGCGCGTGTTTGCCTTTAGCTGGTCGAGCAAGCAGAATGACGTCGAGGTCGAGGTCAACAAGCCGCACTTCGATATTCAGGTCCACGAACCGCGCGCGATCACCGACCAATCGAATCCTCCCGCAAAAGGTTAAGCCATGCGAGTTTTTCTCACCGGCGGCACCGGGCTGGTCGGCAATCTCCTCGTGCGCAAACTGCGCGAACGTGGCGACCTCGTCGTCCTGCTCACGCGCCGACCCGATGCCGTGCGGCTCCAGTTCGGCGATGGCGTCAGCGTGCTCGGCGGCGATCCGGTGCAGCCGGGCCCGTGGATGGATGCGATCAAGGACTGCGACGCGGTTGTGCACCTGGCCGGCGCAGGCATCTTCAATCAGCGCTGGAGCCAGGCCTTCAAGGATGAGATTTACGCAAGCCGGGTCAAAGGGACGGACAGCGTTGTCGCGGCGCTGGGCAAGCCCGAATCACGCGCGAAGATCCTGATCAGCGCCTCCGCCATAGGATTCTACGGACCGCACGACGACGAAGAGCTGACGGAAGACAGCGCGCCCGGCAATGACTTTCTTGCCAAAGTCTGCGTCGACTGGGAAAAGGCTGCTCTCCCTGCCACACTGCATGGCGTGCGCGTCGTTCATCTCCGCACCGGCATCGTGCTCGACGCCAACGGCGGCGCGCTCGCCAAGATGCTGACGCCGTTCAAGATGTTTGTCGGCGGCCCGATCGGCAGCGGCAAGCAATGGATGAGCTGGATCCACAACCAGGACGAGGTTGGCCTGATCCTTTTCGCACTCGACCAGGCCCAGCTCGCCGGCCCGCTCAACGCCGTTGCCCCGCATCCCGTTACCAACAAGGAGTTCGGCAACGTGCTCGGCAAGGTCCTCGGCCGGCCGAGTTTCATGCCGACCCCCGCGTTCGCTCTGCGGGTCATGCTCGGCGAGGGGGCCGAGATCATCACGAGCGGGCAGAAGGTGTTGCCGAAAAAGGCGCTTGATGCGGGGTACACCTTCAAGTTTGTGGACCTCGAGCCGGCATTGCGCGAACTCCTCGGCCGTGGTACGCCGGGGTAGCTATATCAGCTAAGCCTTGACGGGACACTAGCTCGCCGCCTTGAGGGAAATCACGATCACGTTATCATCAAGCAGCAACTCGGTGTGAACCTCGGTAGCCAGCCCTTCGGGAAGGATCTTGAGCGTTTCGACGGTGCCACCGCCGCGAGGCAGTACGATCGTAGTCGTACCGAGTTTCGGCGCGGTCTTCCGCGTTTCAGCACGTGTTGTCACGCCCAGCACCAGGCACTTGCCGATCGCCGTGATTTCCTTCCCATCCAGCGTCTTTGCAGCTTTCCGTTGCTCCGCATCCAGTTCCAGCACCCACACCTTGTCCACCTGTTTTGATTGGGGCATCAGGTCCGACACGCCCGGCTGAGGATTGGGGTTCTTGACCCATTCAAAGACGGTCTCCTTGTTGGTGAGCGTGACCGCTTTCTCTGTGATTTTGAGCACGCCGCGAACCTCGATCTCGAGCCGAAGCTTGACCGAGGGATTCTGCGGAAACAGCGTAATCTGGGCAGACGCCGACGGGCTTAGCAGTGCCAAGGTCGGTAGAATCAACGCGAAGAGTGACCAGGAACGCATTGCGGATCTCCTGATTTGGGTGAGGAAGGCGCGCATGGACGCACATGAATGACGAACCAGGCACTGCTGGCGCGCGCCTTAAATGGGACTGAGCTTGGAGTGCGGCGTCAGGCCAGAATCTCGTCGATCACATGCCCATGCACATCGGTCAAGCGGCGGTCGATGCCGTTGTGGCGGAAGGTGAGGCGCGTGTGGTCGATGCCAAGCAGGTGCAGGATGGTGGCGTGCACGTCGTAGCAGTAGGTGGGATGCTCGGCCGCGCGGAAGGACCATTCGTCGCTGGCGCCGTAGGTGACGCCGCCTTTGATGCCGCCGCCAGCCAGCCAGGTCGTGAACGTGAACGGATTGTGATCGCGCCCCAGGTTACCCTGGCTGCACGGCATCCGGCCAAATTCCGTGGTCCACATCACGATGGTGTCGTCGAGCAAGCCGCGCCGTTTCAGGTCCTTGATTAACGCCGCAGTCGGGCGATCCATACTGGTGCCCATGTCATCGTGGTCGCGGGCGAGGTTCTCGTGCGAATCCCAGTTGCGGCGCGGGAAGCCGTTGTCGGCGCCGGACCAGACCTGCACGAAGCGCACGCCGCGTTCCAATAGTCGCCGTGCGATCAGGCAGTGCCGGCCGAACTCCGCAGTGATCGGCTGATCGAGGCCATAGAGGCGTTGCGTCTCACGGGTCTCGCCGCTGATGTCGAGCACCTCCGGCGCGCTGAGCTGCAGCCGCGCGGCGAGCTCATAGGTCTGGATGCGACCTTCGAGTCGCGAGTCGCCGGGCCGGGTGTCGGCATGGCGGCGATTCATCTCTTGCAAAAGCTGTAGGCCATCGCGCTCGCTGGCGGGAGTGATGTAATCATTGGGTCCGGGGAACAGGTCGAAGATCGGATTGCGATCACTGGGGCGAATGGTGGTGCCCTGATTGCTCGCGGGGAGGAAGGCGCTCGACCAGTTGGCGGGGCCGTTCGGGGCGAAGCCGCGGGAATCGGGAATGACGACGAACGCAGGCAAGTCAGCGTTCATGGAGCCGAGGCCGTAGTTGATCCAGGCACCCATGGCGGGAAAGCCAGGCAGGACAAAGCCGGTGTTCTGCATGAAGGTGGCCGGCCCGTGCACATTGGAGCGCGACACCATCGACGGGATGAACGCGATGTCATCGACGCAGCTCGCAATGTGCGGCACCAGGTCGCTGATCCATTTGCCGGACTGCCCGTACTGCCGCCAGCGCCACGGCGATTGCATGACGTGGCCAGGATTCGACTGAAACAGCTCGACGCGTCCGCCGGGCTTGAACGGTTGCCCATTGCGCTGGATCAACAGCGGCTTGTAGTCGAACGTATCGCACTGGCTGGCCGCGCCCGACATGAAAAGCTGCACGACTCGCTTCGCTCTGGCGGGATGATGCAGCCCATTCGCGCGATCTTGCGCAAGCAGGCCATCGTCGTTGAGCAGCGACGCGAGCGCAATGCCGCCGAGGCCGCCGCCGTACTGCCAGAGGAAATCGCGTCGGTTCATCATTCGCCACATCCTTCATAGATACTTTCGCGAGAATCGTCAGCCACCGCGGTGAGGTGATCGTGGTCGGCTACGAAAGCGATCCCTTCGGCAAGGCGCTGCTCCGGCGTCTTGTCCGCGGCAGCTGACTTTGGTTCGTCTCTAGGAGTTGGATCGATCATCATTGTCATACTCAATCCTGCAAAACTCAACGTCCCATCAGAATAACAACACGATCAAGCAAATGTCGAGACTCTTCGGGCTACGCCTCATGCACCGTTTCCTGATACTGCACCTTGTGCCACGAGGTCCCCGCCCGTCCGGTGATCCACACCCAGAATGCGACCCAGGCAGCGGCATTGAGCACCAGGAACGAACCCGCCGCTCCCAGCAGACGCAGCGTTCGTCCCAGCGCGGGAATCACTCCCAGCAGCGCGATACCGTACACCGCGGTTTGCACCCAGAAAAATATCGTATAGATGTCTTCCCTAAGAAGAAAACTCGATACGAACATGCCGAGCAGCGCCCATGGCACGATGAGGCGCATCAGCTTGTGCGAGATCCATTGCCACCAGACACGGTTCGACCACGGGAGGAGCGCCGACACCGGCAACAGCGTCAGAAGCTGAAAGTTGCCCGCCAACGTGCGTACCTTGCGGCGAAATTCGTCTTTCGGCTTGTCCGGCAAGCGATCGTACGCCTTCGCGCGTTCATCGTGGATGACGCGGTGCCCTTGCAAGACGACGTGCATTGGCCAGTAGACGTCGTCGAGCAGCGTACCGGGCGGGATCGAGACAAACAAGTTGCGACGCACGGCACTGATCGCGCCAGTAACGCCAACCTGCGAGCCGAGCCGGCTTTCCTGTTTGCGCAGCCATTTCTCGAAACGCCAGTAAAGCCCGACGCCGGCGAGCACGCCGGGCGCACTTTCGAGCATCAAATCGCCGCTGACGGCGCCGATCGTCGGGTCTGCGAAGTTTTCGATCAGCCGCGCCATCGCATCGTCGGCCCAGCGTTGGCGGGCGTCGGCGAAGACCAGAAATTCGTGCTGCGCGAGCGCGGCTGCCGCGTTGAGCGCTGCCGCCTTTCCCGACTTCGTTGGCATTTCGATGACACGCACGCCGGCCTCGCGCGCGATGTCGGCGGAGCGGTCGGTGGACGCATCGGAGATGACGATGATCTCGCCGCCGGTCTCGGGAAGCATGCGCTTCAATTCGTCCAGTCGGCGCGGCAGATTTTGCTCTTCGTTGTACACAGGCAACAGGACGCTGACGGATTTTGCGGTCGCTGAATGTGCAGCCGAGCCGCCTGCACCACGGACCAAGGCGTTGAGGATTACTAGAACGATCGGATAGAAGATGTACGTATATGCGACAATGCCTACGCAAATCCAGAAGAACCACTCGAGCGGATCCATCGCGTCATTTTACCGGCGGCGGGCCGATCTCCAATCCGAATCGCTGCAGGACGTCCGCACGTTCTGCAGCGGCCCACGGGCGATCTTCGGACCGGGCGAGCACCGGATCGGGCGACCACTGCATCGGTGCGATGTCGCGCGTCCAGTCATGTCCCAGCTCCAGCGCCTTTGCCTTGAGGAGGTCGTTGAGGATCTGCGAGCTGCGCCAGCACGAGATATTCTGCTCCGCCCACCCCCGCGGCGAATAGCGATCCGCGTCGCGCACGAATTCCGCCAGATCGCGCGCCAGGCTGGCCTCATCGAGAAAGCGGCCTGTCTGTTCGTTGATGAATGCGCGCGAACCGATGCCCGCATTGCGCAGCATGGCGGCCGGCGCGTCAGCGAACATCGACTCGACGATTGCGACGCACGAACCCTCGCGTTTCGACAGCACCACGCTCGCGCGCGTCTGACAGAAGGCGCGCGTCACTTCCGGGTACGGCTGATTGCTCAAGAGCGTGAAGCGATCGGCGACACCATACCAGCGCGCCGTCTCGCGAATCGTGTCGGCATCGCGGCCGTCCTGGTTCTGACCGATCAGCAGAATCCGCGTTTCCATCGGCAATGACCGTAGCGCCGCGAAGAGCGCGAAATGACGCTTGAACTTCGCAAAATTCGCGACCATCAGCAAATCCCAGGTTCGTTCCGCCTTCGGCACCAGCTGAAACAGCTCCGGATTCACCCAGCTCGATGCGTAGAGCGGCACCGTGACCAGGTTCGGCGACATGCGCGGAAATACCGCGAGATCGTTCGGATTGCTGATCAGCGTGAACACCGGCCCCGGAAACAACGCGGGAAACGCATAGTTGAAAATTACATGCGGCGGGCTCGAACTCGGCTGGACTACGATCGTGTATCGCTCCGCCAGCTCGCGATAATTTGCCGGCCGAAGCAAGCGAATCCACAACGTCTCGAATGAGATGAACAGGACGCCCTTCTCGCGCGGGCCCACGTACGGCTTCAAGACGGCAGCCTTGTACAGGCGCGGATCGGCGTAGTCGGATGCGAACTCGGTCCAGTCGATGCGGCTCGCATCGAGTTGTCCGACCAACGTGACAATGCGATCTTGGATACGTCGTTCGAGGTCAACATCTTCCGCCAACCGTGCGGCCGCACAGAGCTTGACGATGGTGCGTGCGACGGCCTGCGTGTCGCCTGGATCGGGATCGCGCGTGCGCCACGCCTGGTAGCGCGCGAGCGTCCGGCGGATGCGCGGGTCGTAGCGCATCCAGTCTTCAAACTCCAGTTTCAGCCGTTTGAGGAGGGACATTGTTGCTGGCGGCACCCCTGGGAATCGCTGCGCTCATCCTGGGGCTTGACGGGCGCTTACCAATCTCTGAAAGAGGTCATGATATTTGCGGCCCATGGCAGCGAACGAGAAATCGGCCTGCACGCGCTCGCGCGCGGCCCGGCCCATCGATTGCCGCAGACGCTCATCGTCGAGCAGCGCGATGATGCGGCGAGCCAGCGTGGCCGCATCACTGGCGGGCACAAGATAGCCGTTCTTGCCGTCGTCGATGACTTCCGGAATACCGCCGACGCTTGTGGCAACAGTCGGCACGCCGGCGGCGCCGGTCTCCAGCAGGATCACCGGCAATCCTTCGGTGTGCGACGAAATCGCGGCGATGTCGAGGTTTGGCAGGAAGCGCGCCACGTCGGTGCGAAAGCCGGCGAGGATGATGCGTTCTTTCAGGCCGCGCTCGGCAATCTGGCGTTCGAGGTCCCAGCGCAATGGGCCGTCGCCGAAGAGGACGAAGCCGGCGTCGGGACGTTCGCGCGTCACGATCGCGGCCGCCTCGACCAGGAACGCGAAGCCCTTCTCCGGACTGAGGCGCCCGGCGGCGCCGATCAGCCAGCGCGGCTTGCGGGGGAACCACGCTTCCATCTCGGATCGATTCTTGGCATCGGCGTTGACGAATGCATCGGTGCCGATCGAATTCTGGATCACGACGATTTTTGATTCCGCAACACCCGCGCGGCGAACCTTGTCGGCCTGCGATTTCGATACGCACACCACCGCGTCCATGCGGCGTATCACCCAGCGGTCGAGCGTTTCGTAGGCGCGCACGCGCCAGGTCGCGGCCGTCCAGCCGTGCGAGATGGAGACGACGGGTATGCCGACGCGCCGGGCGGCGCGCCAGCCGACGATGTCGGGCTTGTAGCCGCTGCAGCAGAGGAGATCGGCACGCAAGCGGCGCAACTCGTCGGCGACTTCGTTGACACAGGCGAAATAGCGCGGCGTGTTGTGCACGAGCGCCTTCGCCTGAAAGCCGAGCCGATTTGCCTCGTCGAGGAACGCGTTAGCCAGGCCGCGCTCGGCGAAGGACAGGAAAATGCTTTCGACATCGGCGGGCAAGTGACGAGCCAATCCAAGGACCTGGCGTTCCGGCCCGCCGTAGAACGGCGATGCCATCAGGTGCACGACACGTAGGGAGGGGGGAGTGGGATGCACCGTCATTACGCACTTCACTCTCCACTCGACGCTGCTTATCAGGCGGCGTTTCGCGACGTCGCCGCCTCCGATTCGGACGAACTCTTGCCAAGGAAAGGATACAGGAATTGCCCGATGAAACCTTCCGGATAGTCGGGCTCGCCGTTGCCGAAGTTAGCTGGCAGCTTGCCCGCGGGCATGTAGAAGGTGCCGAAGATCACGTCGAGAATCGGGAAGGTCGGCGCGAAGTTCTTGTCGAGCCCCTCGGTTTCCAGCGTATGGTGCCAGCGATGGAATACCGGGCTGGCGATCAGATATCGGAGCGGTCCGAAGGACCAATTGAGGTTCGCATGCACCAGGCTCGACCAGATAATATTGAACGGCGCCAGCCAGCCAATCGCCTCCGGCGAAAAGCCGACCAGCATGCAGAGGATGTCGGCCATGATGAAGGTCATCAGGCTGTTGACCATGTGGTTGCGAGCGCCGCCGAGCCAGTCGAGCACCTTCGTCGAATGGTGGACGGAGTGGAAACGCCAGCCGACCGGCGTGTGGAAGACGCGATGCATCCAGTAGAGATAGACGTCCTGCAAGACCTGGATCAGGATGCACTGCACCAGGATCGGCTGTTCAAAAAGGAACGCGAAGCCCACCGGGCCGCCGGCGAATAGCAGGTTGATGCTGAGCGCGAGCATGTAGATCTGGCAAATGCGGACGAAGATGGGAGCGACGAGCCAGTAGCAGAAATCGGTCGCGGCCGTGCGCAGGTTCGTCCACCAGTACATGCCGGGATTGCAGGGCATCAGCCAGCTCAGGAGGCCGAAGGCCAGTCCGAAGACGACCATGTACTTCACGACGGTCAGCGTCGGGTACCAGATGTCCGCAATCCATTCCATTGCCTTCCCTCCGACAGGGCCCGTCGTCGATATAACATAGGCGGAAGATCGGCAAAAGGGCAATCGCCCAGGAGGACTGTGGTGCGACTTGTGCTTGTCACGGCAATCTTGATGGTTAGCGCCGTTCCCGCGTTTGCCCAGTCGACCGAAGACTTGCTGAACGCAGCCACTAAGGCTCTCCGCGGCAAGCAACCCGCGGAGGCCCTCAAGCTGGCGAGCAAGGCGGTGGCGAGCGATCCGGACAGCGTCGCGGCCCTGACCCTGCGAGCATCCATTTACGACGCCCTCGACAAACACGCCGAGGCTGCCGCCGACTATCGCAAGGTCCTCGACATCGTCGCGGTTACGCACCAGGCCCGTGGCGTTGCGGCGTTCAAGGCAGGCAAGATCAAGGAATCGATCGACGAATTCGATCGCTTTATCGCGCTCAAGCCCGATGCCAAGATCAGCCACTGGCAGCGCGGCATCTCGTACTACTACGCCGGCCGTTACGACGATGGTCGCACGCAGTTCGAGGGCTCTCAGGATTTCGACAGCAACGACGTCGAGAACGCCGTCTGGCGTTTCATGTGCATGGTCCGCAAGGATGGCATCGAGAAGGCTCGCAAGGACATGCTCAAAATCGGCAACGACAAGCGCGTTCCCATGCGGCAGGTCTACGATCTCTACAAGGGGGACCTCAAGCCCGAAGACGTGATGAAGGTCGCGAAGGCCAATAACGAGCTTTTCTACGCCCATCTCTACATCGGCATCTACTACGACCTGCTCGGCGACAAGAAGAAGGCGTTCGACCATCTCAATCAGGCGACCGAGCGCTATCGCATCAACCATTACATGTGGGACGTTGCCCGCGTGCATCGGGATCTGCTGGCGAAGGAACAGAAGAAGGAGTGACGTCCGCCACTGACGGCTTCGCGCCCGCTGAGAACGATCGGCGAGCGCGAAGCCGCAAGCGGCGGGGACCAATGATCGATATCGCAATCATCGGTGGCGGCATCATCGGCCTGTCGACGGCCATGCACCTGGCGCTATCTTCACGCGCCTCTGTCGTCGTACTCGAAGCCGAGGCCGATGTTGCCCAGCATCAGACCGGCCACAACAGCGGCGTCATCCATTCTGGCCTCTACTACAAGCCTGGCTCCGAGCGTGCCCGGCTCTGTGCCGAGGGACGCGAGGCGATGTATCGCTTCTGCGCCGAACACGGACTGCCGCACGAGCGCTGCGGCAAACTCGTCGTCGCCGTCGAGGAAAGCGAACTCGCGGCGCTGGACGAATTGCAACGTCGAGGCCTCGCCAACGGCCTGGACGGCATCCGGCGGCTGGTCCGCGAAGAACTCAAAGAATTCGAGCCCCACGTCGTCGGCGTCGCGGGCTTGCACGTGCCACAAACGGGC
Source organism: Gemmataceae bacterium (assembly GCA_035656475.1). Classification (GTDB taxonomy): domain Bacteria; phylum Planctomycetota; class Planctomycetia; order Gemmatales; family Gemmataceae; genus SIAQ01. The sequence goes on from DASRSQ010000097.1 coordinate 12,163, forward strand.
ATCGTCGATTACAAGCTAGTCGCGCACAAATATGCCGAACTCTTCCAGCAAGCCGGCGGCACGCTGCGTCTCGGCGCTCGCCTTACCGGAGTCCAGCAGCGCGACGGCGAACTGGCGCTGCAAACGACGCAGGGCGATGTCGTCTGCAAGCATCTCATCAACTGCGGCGGCCTCTACGCCGATCGCGTCGCACGGTTGTGCGGCCTCGATCCGGGCGTGCAAATCGTCCCGTTCCGCGGCGAATACTACGCACTGATCCCGGAACGGCGTCACCTCGTCAAGAACTTGATCTATCCGGTGCCCGATCCGCGGTTCCCGTTCCTTGGCGTCCATTTCACGCGCACGGTGCATGGCGAGGTCGACGCGGGGCCGAACGCGGTGCTCGCCTTGCAGCGCGAAGGATATAGCCGCTGGAACGTCTCGCCCGGCGACGTGTGGGAGATGATGCGCTTCGGCGGCTTCTGGCGGATGGCGTACAAGCACTGGCGAACCGGCCTCGGCGAGATGGTTCGCTCGTTCAGCAAGGGATCGTTCTACCGCTCCCTGCAGCGAATGATCCCGGAACTGCAGATGAGCGACATCCATCCGTTCGGTACCGGTGTGCGGGCCCAGGCGATGCAGCCGGACGGTTCGCTGGTCGATGACTTCCGCTTCGTGCAAACGGAGAGCATGATCCACGTTCTCAACGCCCCGTCGCCCGCGGCAACGGCGTCGTTCAGCATTGGCCGCACGATCGCCGACATGGCGCGCAGCCGCTGGGATGCGGTCCCCCAAGCCGCGGGATGAGCGCAGCGATTCCCGGGGGTTCCCGGAATCAGGATTGCAGCAGTTTGTGCAGGTGGAGATGGACCGGCCCGAGCGTGCCGCCGTAGTTGCCGGCGGTGATGCGGACGATGCCGGGAGCACACGCCGCGCGGATGCCGACGCGCATCGCCTCTTCGACCGCATTCTGGTCAATGCCATCGATGACGATTTCGTAGACGGCGTTGGCGCCCTCGGGCAATGCGGAGTTGACGACGCCGCGTAATGTCGGGCAGTAGGCGTCGTTGGTGCTGGCGCGCAGCTTCTTGTAACGGCTGCCGACCTTGCTGCCGGAGCGGACGACGCCGCCGGGGAATGGCATGATAACGCCGGGCAGGCGGCGCATGGCGGCGACGGCCGACTCCGCTGCGGCGAGTCCTTGCGATTGCGTCGCGGCAAGAATCAAGAAGTTGCCGCCGGCCACACCCTTGATGGTGCCGAAGACATCTTCACAGACGAATTCGCCGTCCATGACGGGCAGACGCCAAAAGCGTCGGCCTTCGAGTTTCTTGCTGAATTGCCAGCCGTCGCCGAAGAAGCGGAGATTGCCGCCGATCTTGATATTCTTATCCTTGACGAGCGGCAGTCCGTTGTAGCACGCGGTGGTGGGGCAGGTGAGAATGCACTGGCCCACGCGATTGACGGCCGCCTTGCCGAGGGCATCCCGGCTAAAGCCGAACATGAGGACGCTGACGCCGGGCCGACCGTCGATAGTTTCGTCGCCGCTGAGGGTGCGTTCAACGCTGGCCTCGACATCGCAGCCGATGACGCTGGACGCGTAGCCCGTGACAACCTGTCCCGCGATCTGGGCCCACGCCGCCGTCTCGGCGGTGACGATGAGCCGAACGGCGGTCATAGGAAACGCCTCGGCAAAGGTATCTTCGATCTGCGTGTCGTTAATGGTGAGCAAGCGGTCGGCCCCGTCGGTGATGGACCGTATTTTTGTATGAATTCCCAAGCCCCGGGATGAGCGCAGCGATTCCCGGGGGGTTACGTCACGCCGCGACGCGTCCCTCTTCTGTGTCCAGCAATGCCCGCAGGGCATCAAGCGTCCGCCCGGTCGCGCCTTGCTGCGACAGCACGAAACGCCGAGCCGCCTCACCGAGTTGGCGCCGCAGCGTCGCATCCTCCAGCAACCGCCAGAGCGCCGCTTCGAGCGCGACGCCGTCCTGCACCTGCAGCGCGGCCGAGTGGGCGAGCAGATCGTTGACCGTCTGCTTGAAGTTCCACGTGTGCGGGCCGAAGACGACTGCGGCGCCGTACGCGGATGGCTCGATCATATTCTGGCCGCCGCGCTTGCCGTCGAGACTGCCGCCGACGAATGCGATGTCTGCCAAGCCCCAGATCGCGCTCAGTTCGCCGATCGTGTCGACAAGAATGATCGCGTCACTGTTGGGCACGGTGGAAAGCGAGCTGCGGCGCACAAACGGCAAGCCCGAGCGCTGCAAGAGTTGGGCAACCTCGTCGAAGCGTTCCGGATGGCGCGGCACCAGGATGAGCCGAAGCTGCGGATCGCGCTCGCGGGCCCGGCGATAGATCTCGATGGCGAGCGCTTCCTCGGGCGCCTGCGTGCTGCCAGCGACCCAGATCAACGAGGGGTGAGGGGTGAGGGGAGAGGGGCAGGAAAACAATTCGCGCATCGCTTGCGTGCGAGCGTTGTGGCGATCGGTGTTGACGCCGTCGTATTTGATGTTGCCGACACTGGCGACGTTGGTTGCACCGAGTTCGAGGTAGTGTTGCCGATATTCGTCATTCTGGGCGCCGATCCAGTCGATCTTCCCGAAGAGCCGAGCGACCAGCCAGCGGAGACGGCGAAAGCGCGCCGCGCTGCGCGGGCTCATGCGGCCATTGATAACGGCCAGCTTCACACCGCGCCGCTTCGCCGCCGCGACGAAGTTCGGCCACATCTCGCCTTCGCTCAGGATGACCAGCGTCGGCTGCACGATTCGCAAGGCGTGATCGACGGCCCAGGTGAAGTCGAATGGCCAGAAGATGACATCAAGATCGGGAAACTGCTTGATCGCCTCGGCGTGCCCGGTCGCGGTGGTGGTGGAGACGACACAGCGCCAGCCGGGAAAGCGGACCCGGAACTGGGCAACAACCTGGCGCAGCAGGTGGATCTCGCCGACGCTGACGCCGTGAAACCACGCCGTCGGCGCGGCCGCTGCATGCCTGAGCGTGAAGCGACCGAACCATTTCGCCCATAGCCCACAGATGGGCTTCTTGCGCAACCACGCCTGCCAGCACAGCCAGGGGCTGAGCGCGAGCCAGGCAACGAAATAGACAAGATTGAGAAGATACGCCATCGCTGCATCCGTGCATGTTTGTCGGTGAACAAAAGGTATCCGCGACGGCGATTCGTGTAAAGCGGAGTTGTAGCCACGCTTCGTACAAGCGGAGCTAAGACGGACCTCACCGCAAGACCTGCGGCTCCAGCCAGACGCCGCGGACGGAGTGATGGCTGCCGTGGCAGTGAATCTGCAACTCCATGGTGTCGACGCCTTCAACGCTGATGCGGCACGCCTGCGTCTGTCGGTTGCCGGTCACTGCTGGCGAGGCCCAGAGCAGGACGCCGTCGCCGAGGACGCGAAAGGTTGCCGGCGACGCGGGACGCTGAAAGTTGTCGTCGGCGTCACTGATGGCGCACCACGCCTTGAACAGCTTTGCCTGCCCCTGCAGCCGATAGCTGGCTTGCGAAATGCCACGGCTGGGTGGATGAGTAGAGATGGCGTTCGCGTATTTCTTGCCATCGACCTGGATGACGTCGCCGTAGGCGACACGATAGCCAAGCTTTCCCTTCTTGCCGAATGTGCCGAAGCCGACCCGCACGTTGAATTCCTGCATGTCGGACAGGTAGGTGACCTGCATTTGCTTGTCATCCCACTCGGGCCGAATCGGCTTGGGCTGCGGCGTCTGCTGCTGAGCGAATTGCGGATTCCTAAACATTGCCGAGCTGACGGCCCAGTCCATGAGGCCGGCGCACAGACAGATGCCGAGCACCATGCCGCCGAGGATGACGATACCGAACCAGCCGAAGATTTTTTCGACGGTCCCCGGCGGCGCCCCGGGCCGAAACCCCGCAATGCGGCCGATGATGCCGACCAAAAAAGAACGGGATCAGCGACAAGACGCACGCGCCGCCCCAGAAGATGATGCGAAAGCCAAGCATGCTATTTCTCTGGCTACCTGCTGCCTGCTGCCGGCTGCCTGCTATCGAGGCGTTCCTGGAATCCGCTTCGCCTTTGCGTCCGTCGGCGGGCGATCGAGGCTCAAGAACGCCAGCAGGTCCACGATCTCCTGCGGTCGCAACTGCTTCTCCAGGTCCTCCGGCATCAGCGACACCTTGCTCGTGAACTGCTCCTCCACGTCGCCGCGTGCGATCGTCTTGACCTCGCCGCCCTGCACCTTCAACACCACACGCTGCGGACTGTCTTCCACGACCAGCCCCGTCAGCGTCAAGCCTTGCTTGGTGTTGACGGTCACCGCCTGGTAGCCGGCGCCGATCACCAGCGATGGGTCGAAGATGTTCGACAGCAACTGATCGAAATCGCTCCGACCGTTCGACGTGATGTCCGGGCCGACGTCGACGCCTTCGCCATAGATCTTGTGGCACTGGCCGCACAGCTTCTTAAAGATCGGCATCCCCGCCTTCGCATCGCCCGGCGTCTTCGCATAGAGCGCCTTCATCTGGGCCACGATGCGCTCGCGCTCCGGATTGCGCCCATCGCGCGGCACGCCCCAGTGCTTCTCGACCAGCTTGCGCAGGTCGGCGTCCTTGACCGCGAGCAGCCGGCGCGCCTGGTTGACGTTAATGACGTCCTTCGCGATCTTCTTGTCGGCGATCTCCTTGAACAGCGACTTCGCCCAGCTCGGCCGTTGCGTCAGCAGCTCGACCGACTTCGCCTGCTCGTCGGCCGACAGCTTCGGATAGAGATCGAGCACGAGGGCGGCGACCCACGGATCGTCGAGCTTGCCAAGCCGGCCGAGCGCCAGGCCGCGGAAGCTCGGCATCTTGGGATAGTCGGACCGCATGGCGCCGCCGATGACGTCCTTGAGCGAGGCATCGCGCGACGCGATCAGGGCGTCAAGGGCGCGCATGCGGCGTTCTTCGTTGATTGCGTTGCCGATCACTGCCTTGACGAAGTCCTTGCCGCGGTCGTTGCCGACCGTCACCGAGAGGATTGACGCCTCGAAGCGCAGCGGCTCGTTCTTGCTCGTATCGAGAATGCTGTCGACGAGCGGCACAACGCTTTTGCGGAGACTGACGAGCGCCGGGCCAGCGATCTCGCCGTTCTGCACCTTGGCGCCGAGCGCGGTCAGGCACAGCGCCGCCGTCGGATCGCCGGGATCCTTCGCGGTGAGCTTGTTGACGAGCCCGACGACCGCCGCGGGATCGCCCTTGGGATTGCCAAGAATGCGATCGATCGCCCGCGGCAACACCTTCGCGAGCCCCGGCGATTTGCTGAGATTGGCTTTGCTTGCAAGCGTCAGGAAGCGCTCGCCGTCCTTTTCGAGCAAGGGATGCAGGTTCTGCCAGACGATGTGCGGGATCAGCTTGTCGTCGCCGCACGTTGCAAGAACGTCCAATAGAACCGGAAGCGGGTCTTTGAACTGACGCGAGGCGATGGCGACCTGTACTTTAACCTCGGGAGCCGGATCTTTCGCCAAAGACGCGATCTTGCGAACAATATGAGGATTCAGCAGTTCCTTCCTCGTGACGGCGACAACATTGCTGAGTGAACGAATTCCCGATGCTCGAATTGCGGGACTACTATCTTCAAGTAGCGGTGTATATACATCCGCCGGAACATAGTCGGTCAGTGCATTTGCCTTGTTAAAATACCACATTCCATTCACCGCCCATATCGCGTGTTGCCTGGTCTTTTCCGATTTTTTCGGGTCGGCGATTAGCCGCAGAAGCCCATCGATGCGGGGAAGACGATCGACATGTACTCGTTCGGCCAAATTCCGCTGGGCAAGCTCTCGAAAAAAGACGTTCTTGTCTTCCAGGCGGTCGATCAATTTGCCGACACTCTCTTTCGCCAAATCAAACTTCCCCGCCGGCTTGTAATCGCCATACACCACGCGATACAGCCGGCCGTGCAGGCGGTCGATGCCGGCGGGGTCGCGGTTGGCGTCCTGGTAGCAGTGGTAGCGGTCGTACCAGTCGAGGATGTACATGCAGCCGTCGGGGCCGACCTTCTGCACCACCGGCATGAACCACGCATCGTTCGCGACGAGGAAGTCGCCGCCTGGGCCCACACCTTGCGGGCTTCGCTCACCCTGTCGGTTCCCTTCTCCCCCTGTACTCGGGGGGAGAGGGGTTAGGGGTGA
>DASRSQ010000098.1:0-8283 GCA_035656475.1 Gemmataceae bacterium
GGCATAACGATGGATGGCGGTCGCGAGAATGCGGCGTGCCCGTTCCTCGCTGACGACCTTGATCTGTTCCTCGTTCTTCTGGATGCGCGAGGCAACCTCGTCAGCCAGTTCGCGGTCGAGCCGCTCCAGCAAGAGCTTTTCGGCCTCGTCGCGCGACATGCCGGTGATCTCGTGGAGCTTGGCAGTTTCCTGCGCGACGAGCGTCTCGGCTTCCTTGACCTTGAGTTCGAGATGTTCCCGCCGTTCGTGCAGCTTTTTTTCGGTGTGCTGCAGGTGCTTTTCTTTTTTGAGGAGGTTCTGACTCTGCTGTTCGAGCAGGTCTTCTTTCTTTTCGAGCCGGCGCTCCTGATCCTTCTGTTCGTTGCGTGTCTGTTCCGCTTCGCGATTGAACTCCTCGCGGCGTTTGAAGAATTCGTCCTTGGCCTTCAGCTCCGATTCCTTGAGGATGTTCTCAGCATTTTTCTCCGCCTGGCTGATAAGCTCCCTGGCGCGGACTTCCGCGCTATGGAGGTTCTGGCTTTCGAGCTTGCGAATATAGATATTCCAAAGCGCAGCACCCGCCAGCAAGCCTAGCACGGCTGGCAGGGCATACAGCAAATATTCCATGAAGGGCCACTCCCGATCGCGGCCCGCACAGGGGAATGTTGCTTAGCCCGGCCTCGCAGAGCTGGGCGGACTGGATCCTCATTCGGAAATCAGGATACCGTCCACCCGGCTCTGCGAGGCGGGGCCAAACGTCAATGGCGCCGAAACAGACGTGACCGGCGACGATGGGTTTGTTTTGCGTGGCCCGGCGGCGCCATGATGGGATAGTACCGCCAGGGCAAAACCGATGACAAGAATCTCCGCCACTGCAGCATTATCGTCGGCGGCAGCTGACGGATGAGTCGAAACATCCTCTCGCACCCTGTTGGATCCAGCAAGGCGATCATGCAGGCGAGGACCAGCAGGGCCAACAAGAAACCCAAAATCGTCATTAGCATTGGTGAGTGCTCGGTGCAGGTTTCGGCGATTGATGCGTTCCCACAAACGACAACGTTATAGGTGCGGGCCGTCGATGCGTTGCACAACCACCCCATCCGTGGAACCGATTTGAGCCGCTCCACGAGCGACCGCCGGCTGCCCTCTTGCCTGAAGGCCGCCAATGAGATGATATTATGAAGCGGCCGCGAAACCCAGGTCAACAAAAAAAGCACGATTTTCAGGAACCCGTTTAGCCGCTACCCGAAGGGATGCGCGGACTTCGTGCCATCACTTCCGCGCATCCCTTCGGGATAGCGGCTAAACGTCATTCCTTCCGCACCCCAACGAACGCTGCCGCATCGTTGTGCAAACTCAACAGCGCCCCGCTGACCTGCACGAGCGCCTTGGTGCGATTGCGATTGTCCTCGCTATCCCGGCGGCGCAGCGTCTCGAGCTGCTTCTTCAGGTTCACGGTGTGCGTCACGTCGACGCGCAACAGCTTCTGCAACGTCAGCTTGTCCCCGACCGCCTTGCATTCGGCGACCGCTGTCTTCGCGTTCGCCATTTCCTTTTCAATCCCGGCAACATCGAGTGCCGGCCAGGTCTTGTAAATGAAGGCCCGGGCAGCCTCATGCTTTTCGCCTTTCGGCTGCCACGCCGTGCGGAGCGAATCGAGATGGGCCTTGATCTTCGTCTGCTCGGGACTCGCCTGCACGACCTGGTCGTAAAGCCGAATCGCGCCGGCGTAGTCGGCCTCCGATTCGAGGAGCCGAGCACGCTCGACCAGCTTGGTCAAGCCGAACGACTTCTCGGCGTCCGGGTCCTTGAGCACGCCTTCCAGGCGCTTGACAAACGCGTCGAGCGTTTTCGCCTGAGAGCGCAGCTCGATGATCTGCTGGGCGCCTTCGCGCAGATCGAATGATGTCTTGCGTTCCTTGGCAAGTCGAGCGAGCTCATCCTGTTCAGTGTCGAGGTATATGATTTCCTCTTCCAGCGGCGTCAAACGTTTGCGCGCGGCATCAAGCGCGGATTCGAGCGATTGGTTCAAGAGGCCCGACAGCTCCGCGGAACGTTCGCTTGACAGCAGGACATCGTCGTAGGCGCGGCGCAGCCAGGCGTCGCGGCGCGTCTGCAGCGGGGCGAGCGATTCAGCGTCGACCTGGATCTTGACCCGCGCGACGACGGTGCGGCCCGCAATCGTCTCGACCGGGAACTGCGCCCGCACGACGCCTTCCGCCAGCACCTGAACGATTGCGAGGTGCGGGAAGTTGTCGCGCGTCTGGGCGATGCCGTCGCGGTTGGTGATGAGCTCGGCGGCCTTATCCTTGCTGCCAGGCTTGGAGATGTGGACGATTTTGCCGTCGAGCGGCTGAAGCGTGGTGTCGTCGAGCAATTGCACCTTGACGGGGCTCGCCTTCGTCGCCAGCCGCAGGGCGCGCCAACCGAGCGTGCCCGGCAATTGGCGTAGCGCGTCTTCCTGATAGCGATGCCAGTAGCGGCATCGGCACACGCCGGCGCTCGGCGGATCGAGCACCTCCAGCAGTGCCCACTCCTGGCGAACGGCGCGCGTTCGGCCCGCCTGTTGCACGATTCGGCTCACGCTGAAGACGCGTCCCGGCTTCACCCAGCGCGACATCGGCACGCCGAGGTCGCCGCCCTTGAGCGTGAGCGTCACGTCCTTGCCCCCTTTGCCGACCGCCGTGACGGTGCCCACGGGGCTGAACGATTTCTCGATTTGTTGCGCGATGGTGTCAGAGAGAGCCGTGCGTTCGGCGGTCTTCATGCGCAGCGTGGCGCCGAAGGGCTGGTTCGTCATGCCGTCATGGCCGCGCGATTGGATCCGGTACATGCCCGCGTCATAATCGAGCAGCACGAAGTGCGTGGTGCGCTCGGAGAGCGCGTCCCAACCTTCGAGGGCGGCGTCGAGCCCCTTCGCTTCGATGTCGCTCAGGAGCGGATGCGTGCGCGTCACGTCGATGCGTGCCAGGTCGCCGAACGAGATCTTGAGCTGATTGCCGAGCTCGCGCTGAAGCTGATCCTGGAACAACGGCGTGAAGACACGGTTGGCGCCAATCCGCAGCACCACCTTGAGCTGATACGGCGTCTTCACCTGGGCATCGAGATCAGCGCGAGCGGTGGATGCAGCGAATGCCAGGAGCACCCAGAGAGCGGGAATGAAGCAGCGGCTCATGATCATTCCATTATTGTCGCACATCGCGGAATGCGGGCAAATGCTATTTGTCCGCCGATTGCAGCTCGCGCTTCAGTTCGTTCGATTTGCGTTTGGCGAGGAGATACCAGCGGCGCGGCAGATCGGGACTCTTGCCAAGATCCTCCCAGATGTCCCTTGCTTCGGCCTTCTTGCCGTCACGCTCGAGACGGACCGCATTCACGCCGTCCTTTTCGAAGCCGCTGAGATCCTTTCCGTTCTTCGTGGCAAGCAGTTTCTTGTAGAGCTCGTCGGCATGATCCTGGTCTTGCAGGTAATGCTCGCCGATCAGGCCCCATGCATGCAAGTCCGCGTCGGCGCTGGCCTTGTTCGCACGCAGCTTCTCCCACAAAGGCCGCGCTTCGGCGAGCTTGCCTTCGTCCTCGAAATCGAGCGCCCGATTGAACAACTTCTCCTCCTCGCTCCGCTCGAAACCGAGGACGGATTTTCGACGATTGTGCATCTGCTTGTCGAGCATCTCGAAGTCATAACGATCGGCAAGCTGCTGAACGCGTTCCGCCTTCTCGTGACCGGGATAGCTGCGCAGAAAAAGACCCGCCGACTCGCGGCCGGGTCTGCGCTCGTCGTCACTGCTCGACTGCATCTGCGTGCTCGCCTGCGTATAGAGCGTCTCGGGATCCGGCGTGCGGAACATGAGATAGAGGCCGTACCCCGACAGCACCATGATCAATGACAGTGCGAGTATGGTAAACCAGCCCCGGGCGTAGAACGGCGTGACCTTGACTTTTTTCTTGCGGCCGAGCAGCGCCCGGGCGGCAGTCTTGTCCTCCTCGTCGAGCTTCTTGTCGCCGCGGGCGCGATCGATCTTGCGCTTGGTCGCCGCGTCCACGCCGGCGCTGCGCTGGGCCTCGACCTTGTCCTTGATCAGCTTCAGCGAGTCGGCGACCGCCTTGGCGTTCAGCGGGCGTTTGGCGGGCTCCTTCTCCATCAATTGATCGACCAGCGTGTTCATCCAGATCGGCACTTCCATGACGATCTCGGCCGGCCGCTTGTAATCGGTCCTGTTCGCGTGCTGCAGGAACACCTCCATCGGCGTCTCGCCGACGAACGGCTTGCGGCCCGTCAGCAGCTCGTAGAACATGATGCCCATCGAGTAGAGGTCGGTCTTGTGCGTGATGTCGCGCAAGCCGCGGCACTGCTCCGGCGACATGTACGCCGCGGTGCCGACGGTCGAGTTGGCGGCGGTGAGCGCGGTGACATCGGCGTCCTTCGCGATACCGAAATCGGTGAGCTTGACGGTGCCGTCCTTGAGGATCATGAGGTTGGACGGCTTCAGATCGCGATGGATGATGCCGCGATCGTGAGCGTGCTGCAGCGCAGCACACAAACCGATGCCAATGTCGGCGACTTCCTCCCAGGGCAGCCGCGTGCGGCGATGCAGGATGTGATCGAGCGATTCCCCCTCCAGGAATTCCATGATGATGAAGGGGGCCTTGTGATAGCGGCCGCTGTTGATGTAGCGAACGATGTTGCTGTGATCGAGCTGCTTGATGATCTCGACTTCGCGCTTGAAGCGCTTGATGGCGTTTTCGTTCGTACCCAGGGCGATCGACATGAGCTTGATGGCGACGCGTTCGCCGGTTTTCTTGTTCTTGGCGCGGAACACGGTCCCCATGGCGCCCGAGCCAAGCTCCTTGTCGACGAGAAACGGGCCAAGTTCCTTACCAATGAGCATGAGAATCAAATCCAAATCAAAAGAACCACGGGGAACACGGGGAGCACGGGGAGCGACTGAAGAACGACTTCATCTCTCCAATATTACAGCGGAATTAGAGTGGACTAAACTCTGGTAGAGGATCGCGGGCTGACACTTGTCGCCTGCGCAATTCCCCGTGTTCCCCGTGTTCCCCGTGGTTCTGTCTATCTTACTCCGCGCCGCGCTGGGTGTCGGCTTTCTGCTTGACGACTTGTAACGCCGCGGCGACGGCCTTGGCATCGTGCGGTCGCCTGGCTGGCTCCTTGTCCATCATCTCGTCGACCAGCCCGCTCAGCCAGATCGGCACATCCTTGACCACTTCATGAACGCGTTTGTAATCGGTCTTGTTGGCATGTTGCAAAAACAGGTCCATCGGCGTCGTTCCCGTGAACGGCGGCTTGCCCGTCAGTAGCTCGTAGAACACGATGCCAAGCGAATAAAGGTCGGTCTTGTGCGAAAGATCGCGTCGGCCCCGGCATTGCTCGGGCGACATGTACGACGCCGTCCCGACCGTCACGTTCGCTCCGGTGAGAGAAATGTTGGACGTGTCCTTGGCGATCCCGAAGTCGGTGAGCTTGATGATGCCTTCGTTCGTCATCATGAGGTTGGCCGGCTTGAGATCGCGGTGGAAGATCCCTTTCTCATGCGCGTGACGCAGGGCGGCGCACAGGTGGATGCCGAGGTTGGCGACTTCCTCCCAGGGCAGACGCGTGCGGCGGTAGAGCGTCTTGTCGAGCGTTTCTCCCTGCAGGTATTCCATGATGTAGAACGGCGACTTGCCATAGCGGCCGCTGCCAACGTAGCGAACGATATTGGGATGATCGAACTGCTTGAGGATGCTGACTTCGCGAAAGAAGCGACCCAGGGCGGAATCATCGCTTAGCAACTCCGGTCGCAAGAGCTTCACGGCGACGTTCTCGCCGCTTTCCTTGTGCCTGGCGCGAAAGACCGTCGCCATGGCGCCGCTGCCAACTTCTTCGTCGACCACGTAGGGACCGAATTCCTTGCCGATGACCATGGAACCGATTCCAAAAACGGCATCCTACCACGGCATGCCGTGGCCGATGTTGGCAATGATCAAGTGATCTGAAGAGGTCGTGTCGTCAATGGCCAGTACAAATAGGTGCTCTGTGTTCGAATCGATGTCGTGAACGATCATCCTGTGGCGATAGTATCGATCGTCGTCCATTCGCTGAGAACGTATTGCTTCGAATTTCGCAGGGACCTCGTTATGAATCTTCGTTAGCAGTTCTAGCATCACTTCGCGAGGAAGGCCAAAGCCGCGTATCGCCCGGCTAATCGGTGCGGACACGATGACAATGCGCTTCATCGATCAAGTCCTCGATCGTCTGGTATTCGCCGCGATTGTATGCTGCCAGGGATTCGTCTGCCAGCTTTTTGTCAAGAGCCGGGAACATCATGTCGATCCCCGCGCCGACTTCGCGTATTTGCCGGGCGGATGTTTCGAGGTCCGAAGCTGCCTTGATCGTGATTCCCTGCCGAACTGCAGTAGCGATAAGATTCTGCACGGACGTTACGATTTGCAAGGTTCGCGCCACGGTTGACTTCATCGTGTTGCCAGCGTGCTCAACTTCCCTGCCATTGGGATCGTCGCGCAGGAGCTCTCGCACGCGCTCCCAGCCCGCCACGCAAAGTTTGGCGAGATCGATGCATTCGCTGGCAAGCGCTTCGACATCAACCTCAAATGTTGCCTTGTCGTGCGAGTTAGTCCAATCATGAACGAGCGCGTCGACCGTGCGCGCACGGTAGAGAAATCGCTGTACGTCGATGCCCATAGGAACCTCGTTTCGTGGCCAGATATTGCGATCTTACCTCAGCCAGCGCGCTGCGTCCAGCGCGTGGTAGGTGAGAATCATGTCCGCGCCTGCGCGCTTGATGCTCGTCAAAATCTCCATTGTCACCCGGCGTTCGTCGATCCAGCCTTTCGCCGCGGCGGCCTTGACCATGGCGAATTCGCCGCTGACGTTGTACGCCGCCACTGGCACGCCGAAACGGTCCTTCACCCGGCGAATGATGTCGAGATACGACAGCGCCGGCTTGACCATGATGATGTCCGCCCCTTCGTCGAGGTCGAGGGCAACCTCGCGCATTGCCTCATCGCTGTTGGCCGGGTCCATCTGATACGTGGTGCGATCGCCAAACGACGGCGGCGACTCGGCGGCCTCGCGGAAGGGACCATAGAAGCCCGATGCGTACTTGGCCGCATAGCTGAGGATCGGCGCGTGCTGCAGGCTGGCCTCGTCGAGTCCTTTGCGAATCGCGGCCACCATGCCGTCCATCATGCCGCTGGGCGCGACCATGTCGGCGCCGGCCTGGACGTGGCTGATACACTGGCGAGCAAGGTTGGGCAGCGTTGCGTCATTGTCGACATCGAGCTTGCCGGCACGTTCGTGCAGAACGCCGCAATGGCCGTGATCGGTGTATTCGCAGAAGCATTCGTCGGTGATGAGGAACGCATCCTTGTGAGCGTGCCGGAGGGCACGCAGGGCCTGCTGGACGATGCCGTCCTCCTGCCAAGCGGTCGAGCCGACGGCGTCCTTCGCGGCTGGGATGCCGAAGAGGATGAACGCGTGAACGCCAAGATCGATGGCGGCGCCGACTTCATCGACGAGCCGATCGACGGAGAGCTGGTAGTTGCCGGGCATCGAGGCGATTTCATTCTTGATGTTTATGCCAGGCCGCACGAACAGCGGCAGGATAAAGTCGCGCGGCGACAGCGACGTCTCGCGCACGAGGTCGCGGAGGACAGGATGCGATCGAAGCCGGCGTAAGCGGGTTTGCGGGAACATGCGGTCTCACTTCTTGCCAAGCAGCGCTTCGAGCTTCTTTTCGACGGCCGGTATCAAATCTTCTTGCAACGTCGCATCGAAGCTCGCGATCCGCTTGCCGTTCTCGTCGAAGATCACGAATGCGGGCTCGGCACCAATGGCGAGCTTGGTTGACCAGCCCTCAGCGTCTTCGTCGAGAATAAAGTTTGGAAAGCGAACTTTGCTTTCCGTCAAGAATTGACGGACGCGTTCTTCTTGCTTCGTGCCGCCATTGACATTGACTGCGATCAGTGCCACCGATTTCTCTTTGAGCTTCGCCTGCATTTTCGCGATGCCTGGAAACGCTGCTTTCGCCGGCGCATCATAGATTGCCCAGCAATACGCGACAGTGAATTTGCTTTTGCTGGCCTTGATCGCTTGCGTCAACGACTCGAACTTCACGATCTTGACATCGACTTTGGCGTCGCTGGCTTGTCCGCCGGTTTGCAACATCAGGATCATGGTCAGAAGCGATGTCGATTGCATATTCCCACCGCGTTGATGACTTCCAGCTGAATTCCGCGCGAGCATTCCGGCCTGAAGGGCCGGTTCTGTCAGCCCAGGCC
>DASRSQ010000099.1:0-3082 GCA_035656475.1 Gemmataceae bacterium
GTCAGCGCTCGGCAACAAAATCCTGCGGTCCGTGGAAGTTTGCCATTAGCTCTCGGCCGTTAGCTGGTCTGAATCCGCACGCTGCAGGACAAATTGGCACGCGGTGCGTGAAGGCGTCGGACACGCGCGGGGAACTGTCGCCAAACTCCGAGCCAGATCCTCCGTATTGATGAGGCAGCAATCAAGTCTTTACTAACGCATCGCACTGCTGCGTCCCGGTGACGAGAACTCGCGTAAGTTTTACCGCACGGCAGCGCCTGCAAAAAAAACCTCCGCCTTTGGAAGACGGCTCGCACGCGTGTGCGGTACTTGCACTTGGCGTGTGCGATTGAGGCGGGTTTTGCTACCAACTCACGGCCCCTTTGCATTTTGAATTGTAACGCACGGACACAAGACGCATCTGGCAAGTGGGATAGAGCGAGGTCCGTGACGACTGGCAATGTGGTACGACGATTGCAACGCGACGGCAATCACGGTTCTCCGACTTAATACAGCCAATTCGTCTTGTGGATGGAGTGACCCCATGCAACAGCAGGACTTGCGCAGGAGCCCCGGCGTCCCGACCACGCCAGAGCGAAGGACCAGCCACTTCATCAAATGGTTTGATGAAATAACCATCGCGGACATCCCGGTCGTTGGCGGCAAGAATGCGTCGCTCGGCGAAATGGTGCGCGAGCTTGGTAGCAAAGGGGTGAAAGTGCCAAACGGCTTCGCGACCACGGCGGACGCGTTCCGCCATTTTCTCCGCGAAGCAAGACTCGAAGACCATATCCGCACGGTTCTCTCCGATCTCGACACAACCGACGTGGCCAATTTGAGCCAGCGTGGCCACGCCGTACGGCAAGCCATCTGCAACGCGTCGCTGCCCACCGATCTTCAGGAAGCCATCACCCAGGCGTATCGCCAGCTGCAGGGCGCGGCCGCGCTGTCGCCCGACGTCGCCGTCCGCTCCTCGGCAACCGCGGAAGACTTGCCTGATGCGAGCTTTGCGGGACAGCAGGAAACCTATCTGAACGTCCAGGGGGTCGAGCCGCTGCTGGAAGCGTGCAAGCGCTGTTTTGCATCGCTCTTCACCGACCGTGCGATCAGCTACCGGGCGGAAAGGAATTTCGACCATTTCAAAGTAGCGCTCAGCATTGGGGTGCAGCGCATGGTGCGCTCCGACCTCGCCTGCTCCGGCGTCATGTTCACCATTGACACCGAGACCGGTTTCCGGGACGCCGTGTTGATCAGCGCCGCCTACGGTCTTGGGGAAAACGTGGTCCAGGGCTCGGTCACACCCGATGAGTACGTCGTGTTCAAGCCCACGCTCAAGACCGGCCACAAGCCAATCCTGGAAAAGACCGTCGGCACCAAGGAGTTCAGGCTCGTTTACGATGTGGGCGGGGGCAAGATGACCAAGAACGTCCCCGTACCGCCGGCGGACCGCGTCCACTTCGCCCTGACCGACGACGAGGTACTGCAACTCGCTCGCTGGGGATGTATTGTCGAGGACCATTACTCCGCCCGCAATGGCCGGCCGACGCCCATGGACCTGGAGTGGGCCAAGGATGGACGCACCGGGGAATTGTTCATCGTCCAGGCTCGGCCGGAGACCGTGCAATCGCGAAAGGCCCGCGACGTCATTGAAACCTATCGGTTAGAGCAGCGCGGCAACGTGCTGGCCAGCGGGCATAGCGTGGGCGAGAGGATCGCCACCGGCCCCGTACGTGTCATCCTGAGCCCGCAGTTCCTTGGCCAATTCCAGTCCGGGGAGGTTTTGGTCACCGACAAAACCGATCCGGATTGGGAACCGATCATGAAGAAGGCCGCGGCCATTGTCACCAACCGCGGCGGCCGCACCTGCCACGCTGCCATCGTCAGTCGGGAGCTAGGCGTGCCCGCCATCGTCGGCACCGAGCACGGGACGGGAGTGTTGAAGGACGGCCAGGTTGTCACCGTGAGCTGCGCGGAGGGGGAAATCGGCTTCGTCTACGACGGCGCACTGCCGTTCAAGGTCGAGCGCGTCAGTCTCGGGACACTGGGCCGGCCGGCGACTAAGGTCATGATGAATGTTGCCAATCCCGAGGAAGCATTCGCGCTTTCATTTCTGCCCAATGACGGCGTGGGCCTGGCCCGCATGGAGTTCATCGTCACCAACTACATCCGTATCCATCCCCTCGCGCTGACCCAGTTCGAGCACCTCGCCGACGCGCTGGCCAAGGCACAGATCGAGCAGATTACGGCGGCATACAACGATAAACCCCAATACTTCGTCGACAAGCTGGCGCAGGGCGTCGCCATGATTGCGGCTGCATTTTACCCCAAGGACGTCATCCTGCGTTTGAGCGATTTCAAGACCAATGAGTACGCGAACCTCATTGGTGGCAAGGCCTATGAGCCGGCCGAGGAAAACCCGATGCTCGGTTTTCGGGGCGCTTGCCGTTACTACCATCCGCGCTATCAGGAGGGGTTCGCGCTGGAATGCCGGGCGGTGAAGAAGGTCCGCGAGGAAATGGGGCTCACCAACCTGAAGGTGATGGTACCGTTCTGCCGCACCGTCGAGGAAGGCCGGCGCGTGCAGGCCGAGATGCAAAAACACGGCTTGCAGCGCGGCGAGAACGGGCTGGAGCTTTACGTCATGTGCGAGATTCCCAGCAACGTCATCCTTGCCAATGAGTTCGCCGACATCTTCGACGGCTTCAGCATCGGTTCGAATGACCTCACTCAACTTATCCTGGGGGTGGACCGCGACGGCGAGATCGTCGCGCCTATCTTCGACGAGCGCAATCTGGCGGTGAAGAAGATGATTGCGAGCGTCATCGCCGTCTGTCGCGCTCGGGGGCGAAAGATCGGGATTTGCGGTCAGGCGCCGAGCGATTACCCGGAGTTCGCGCAGTTTCTCGTCGAGCAGGGCATCAACAGCATCTCGCTCAACCCCGACACGGTACTGAAAACCACTCTCGCCATTCTCAACACCGAGGCCGCCGTGCGCGAGGCAGGCTACCTCGGGCATCCGCAGGAAGCAGCGCGGACCGTACGGCCGCTCGCCAGCGAAGGTAGTGCTAGCTGCCCTGCGCATTTGGAATGGATCGATCCAGCG
>DASRSQ010000100.1:0-14493 GCA_035656475.1 Gemmataceae bacterium
GTTCGATCTTGGCAGAATACGGCAACATGGCAAGCTCCCGTCCATGAGAACGCGTGAGTCGAAAAACTCCGGTTTTTTCGGCCAGCTGAGCTTACCATAACCGACCCTGAATCGGGAAGTTATTGTTCTGAACGTTCCTTAGTGCGCCTATCGCCAATCACCCTGGTCGATTTCCAATTCGCACTTCTGCACTAAAAGGGGTGAAAACCTTGCCGTTTTATGGAGTCCACGTACAACATGGACCAACGTAACTGGCAGCTCTGCAAGGTAATTACGGAGTTGCGGCGACCGATCGATTCCGGTTTACACCCAGGGTGTCGGGGGTTCGAAACCCTCAGCGCCCAATTTGACATCTCCTGGCGCGAACTGCGTTTGCGTTCGCGTTCCTATCGGCATCATTCCCATCTGCCCGGTCTTTGTCCGAAAACTGGGAAGACTGAGTGGATGGCGCGGCTGGCTTGCTGGTCCTCTCTACCTTTCCCCGCAATACCGCACTTCCCGTTGTCTTGACGACGTGCTATAAGACGTTCGGTTGAGGCGGATCGTGAAAGGAGAAGAGCCATGCGTGTTCTTGCATTTTCCCTGGTCGCGCTTTTGGGCGTCGCTGCCCCGATCTTTGCCCAGGCGGGCGCTCCGCAGATGACCAAGCAGGAGGCGGACTATCTCAATGCCGTCCTGATGGGTTGGGAAAAGTCGATGACCGAATTGCGTAGCTTCATCACCGAAGTGGAACGCGAAACGCTCGACAAGTCGGTGCAGTCGAAAGACCAGTTCAAGGGCTACGCGCTCTTCCTCAAGGCCAATGTCAAGGACAGCCAGAGCCGGGCGCGTCTGGAACTGGCGAACGTCAAGAAGCCGCAGGTGTTCGAGAAGTACATCGTCACGGGAACGTATCTCTACGAATACGTGCCAGCCAACAAGGTGGTGCGCGTTCATGACATGCCGCAGCCCAACGGCAAAGGACAGCAACAAGAGAGCTTCCTGTCGTTCCTTTTCGGCATGGGAGCGAAGCAGGCGGTGGATCGCTACGACATGAAGCCGGTGTTTTCCAAGACGCCCGACCCGAACTACCATTACATCAGCGTGAGGCCGAAGCTGGCCCAGGACAAGAACGATTTCGCCGAGGCCCGTCTGAGCTTGTACAAGTCGAATTATCTGCCCGCACAGATCTGGTATTTGCAACCGAACGGCAACCAGATCACCTGGAACTTCACGAAGCTCAAGCTCGACAAGGACATCCCGCTGGAATGGTTCCGTCCCGACATGCCATCGAAAGAATGGCGCGTTGAGCGCGTTCAGCCGAAGGCCGCGCCGACGGTGCAACCGACCGTTCGCAAGACGCCTTGATGGATCGCACGATCACCGTTTAGCCCCGGCCCGCAGAGGCGGGCGGACAAGATTCCGCCTCCGAATGCGGATCCGGTCCGCCCGCCTCTTCGAGGCGGGGCTAAATGATTTTCGTCATTCTCGTTCCATGCGATCCAGATCCCGATGACGCGGTCCCGCGTCGAAATCGGGCAAGGGCAAATCGCCGATTTCTGCCGCCCCCTGCTCGCGCTTCGTTCCCCAGCCGCGGTACACCGGATAACGCCGGGTCATCGCAAGGATCTCGCGCCGCGTCCGCCCCTTGGGCGTGTCCGGCCAGGGACCGGCCTGCTCGTGGAAATCGAAAAACACCGGCAGCACCCGCGTCAGATACTGCCAGTACGGGCCATTGTCGGTTTGCACGTAGAAGCGGCCTCCCGGCTCGAGCGCCCGATGAACCTGTGCCAAAAACGCCGGCGTCAGCAAACGCTTCGGCGCCTCTTCATGATCGTGGAATGGCTGCGGATGATAGCAATGGATCTCGCGCACGCTCGCATCCCCTAGATACTGGCCGACAAAGCGTTGGGCGTCGATGGCAGCGAAACGCAGATTGCCCAGTCCACGCTGATTGCCACGCCGTGTCGCATAGCGCAGGACCATGGGGAGGATGTCGATGCCAATATGGTCATGGTCCGGCCGGCGAAGTGCCGATCCAATCAGATAACGTCCGTTGCCACATCCCAGATCCACCACCAGCGGCGCAGCGCGACCGAACAGCGCGACGCGATCGATCGGCCCCGGCGCTGGCAGCTTCTTCCACGCCGTTTGCGTCCAGCGTTCACGCTCCAGAATCTTGCCCGGGATCGGCACCCCGAATTCGCGTTCGACCCCTTGCGGTTTTTTCATGACGTTTCTTTACCAACCGTCATTGGAATGCGCTCGTTCTTGTTATAATCAAAAGGCGGAGATGATCTTTGACCCGTCAAATATCACAATATCCATTCTCACGCGTTGATTCTTCACTCGCGTGCCCTGGAACACTATTTGCTGTGACCTCTGATCTCTGATCCCTAACCTCTAACCCCGAATATCTATGAGCAGCGACCCAACGCAGTCCTCGTCTTCCATGAATCCACTGGAAGCGCAACAGCTCGAGCAGGCGCGCAAGCAGATCAATCAGATTGCGGAGGAGATCGCGCAGCTCTCCGAGCAGGATCTGCAGCCGGCGCAGTACTACAGCGAGTTCCTGCAGCGCGTCTATTTCGCGATGCAAGGCTTTGCCGCCGCCGTGTGGATACGTACGCCGCAGGGCAATCTCGTGCTGCAATGCCAGATCAATTTACGCGAGCTGGGGCTGGATCGCACGCAGGACAGCCGCCCGATGCACGACGAGCTGCTCCGCCAGGCCGCGCTGCAGGGCAAAGGCGGCATCGTTCGGCCGCAGTTCAGCCACAACTTCGGCACCGGCCCGGAGCAGATCGCCGGTAATCCGACCGACTTCGTCATCCTGCTTGTGCCCATCCTCATGGAGAAGCAGGTCATCGGCCTGGTCGAGCTGTGGATCGATCCGAACCGGCAGGCCAACGTCGTACAGAGCCTGTACCAGTTCCTGGTTCGCATGGCCGCGTTCGTGTCGCTGTTCCAGCGCAACCACCAGCTGCGAACGATGCTCGGCCAGCAGGAAACCTGGCTCAAGCTCGAAAACTTCTCGCGGCAGATCCACAACAGCCTCAACACCACTGAGGTTTCTTACTTGATCGCCAACGAAGCCCGCCGGCTTATCGAGGTCGACCGCGTCAGCGTCGCCATCCGGCCGGCGGCCAAGTGCGAGATCTCCGCCATCAGCGGCGCCGACGTGGTCGAGAAACGCTCGAACCTGGTCACGCTCTTGCGGGCGCTCGTCGATGCGGTCATCGCCTGGGGTGAGAAGCTGATCTACACCGGCACGAAGGACGACGCGCTGCCGCCGAAGGTGCTGCACGCCCTCGACGCCTATCTCGGCGAGAGCAACGCGAAGGTCGTCGTGGTGATGCCGTTGCATGACGAGCGCGACAAGGAGTCGAAGAAGCCGGCCCGGTCGGCGCTCGTCATGGAATGCTTCGAGACCAATCTGCAGCCTGAGCAGCTGATCGCCCGGCTCGAAGTGGTTGGGCGGCACGCGGGGCCGGCGCTGTACAACGCGCTCGAATATCGCCGCATTCCCATGCGATTCCTCTGGCTACCGCTCGCCTATCTGCAGGACGGCCTGGGGGGCAAGACGAAGGCGATCATCACCGCAGTCACCGCGGGCATTGCGGCGCTGATCATCGCGATGATCTTCGTGCCGTTCCCGCTACGCATGGAAGCGAATGGGCCGATGCTGCCGCGCGATCGTCAATTTCTGTACGCGCCGATTCCCGGCAAGGTGGAAGATATCTTGGCGGGCCTGAAGTCCGGCAGCAAGGTCGCCAAGGGACAGACGTTGATGACCCTGTTTGACGGAGACCTCCACAAGCAAATCACCGAGCTGCAGACCGAGATCGCATGGCTCGAGGGACGCATCAGTCCTCAGCCGAACAAGGCGGGGGATGCGGGGGATGCCAAGAACTCCGATGCGGCCACGGCCCGCGAAGCCAAGATCACGCTCACCAGCAAGATCAAGATGCTCAACAGTCTGCGCGACCGCTACAACGCCGATCTTGCCCGGCCCGGCTACTTCAAGCTCGTCGCCCCTCGCGCCGGCATCATCCTCAGCGCGGATTTCCGCGAGAACTTGCTCGGCAAGGTCGTCAAGCCGGGCGAGCCGCTCATCCGCATCGGCTACACCGATCCGGAGCATCCGAGGGTCGCCGACTGGGAGCTGATGGTGAAGATCCCGCAGAAACACGTCGGCCAGGTGCTGCGAGCGTACAAGGACCTGCCGCCCGGCACCGAGCTGGACATGGACGTGATGGTGATGACCAAGCCGGACGAAGGCCGTTTCCGCGCCAAGTTGCGCAAGGACAAGATTGCCCAGCAAGCGGAGCCGCAAAAGGACGACGCCCAGGATGCCGAGCCGATGGTCATTGCGTGGGCGCGCATCCATGGCGACGACATTCCGCAGAACATGCAAATTACGCCAGCGGTGCTCTTGAGCGGCACCGAGGTGCGCACTCGCATCCGCTGCGGCGATCACGCGATGGGCTATTCGCTGTTCTATGGCGTGTTCGAATTCGTCTACGAAAAGGTGATCTTCCCCTTCATGCCGTGACTTCTCCCCTCTCCTTTTGGGAGAGGGGCCGGGGGTGAGGGCCGATGCGACAGGCGACTGGAAGTTTCGCCCTCACCCCCCAACCCCTCTCCCAGAGGGAGAGGGGAGCCGAATGTTCAACGCGATTGCCGGGCGAGCCGGCCTTCGTAGGTCAGCCTTTCCAGGCTGACGAGATGTGTTGTCAGGCTGGCAAAGCCTGACCTACGGGCGACCAGCCGGAGTATCTGCAATGAGAAACATCCTTATCGTTATCGCGCTGGCGATCGTGATTGCCTGCGGCATCGCCTGGCAACTCGACATGTTCAAAACGCCCATGCCGTCGGTCACCGACACGCCGGTGGATTCCCGGGAGCAAACGACTCCGGAGAGCCAGCTCGGCGGCTTTCTTTTTCCAGGCGAGTTCCCGAAGATCGCATTGCCGAAGCTGCGAGGCACCCGAGACCCGATCGTCGCGATTGGCGTCATGAATCCCTTTGAAGTGGAAGAGGTTCCGTGCCGGGTGCAGAATGGCACGGTCCTGTTCGTCGGCGAACAGGTGGACGACGCCGCCGTGATGGTTGCCGGTTCCGCAGCCTTCATCACGGAGCCGTATTATCCCTCGCAGGAGATCGACCTTGGCGACCAGAAGATCGTCAAGTTCTACCGCCGGCTTTACGAAGGTCAACCCGTGCGGCAGAACCAGATGCTTGCCTTGATCAACCCGCAGAAGGCGCTCGGGGCGGTTTTGGAGAAAGAGGCGAAGGTCAAGGCAGCGGAGGCGGAGCACATCGCTTCCATCGCAGGGAAAAAGGAAGGAAGAACTCGCTATGACCGCGCCGACGACCTCTACAAGAAGGGCGCCGGATCCAAGGAAGACCGCGACGGGGCCTATCTGACCTGGAAGAAACTCGAAGCCGAGGAAGTGACCAATCGCGAGAAGGTCAACCTGGCAATCATCGACAAGAACGTCGCGACGGCAGAGCTGAGCATGCATGAGCTGCGTGCGACGCTGCAATACAAGACCTGCACCATCAAGACGATTCATCGCCCCGCCGGCACGTACCTCAAACAGCTCGATCCGGTGGTCATCACCGTGCAAAGCCTGGAGCGTTTGCTCGCGGAGGCGTCGATCGAGGAGCAGTACTACTCGCGCATCAAGGATAAATCGCGCGTGGTTGCGACGATCGAGCCGACGGTGCTCGAAGCCCCCACGCGCGAATGGCACGGGCATGACGCGGACGTGACCTGTGTCGCCGTTGCCAAGGATCTCATGATCGTTTCCGGCAGCGAAGATCGGACGGTCTGCGTGTGGAACCCGCACGAGGCGCACGTGCATCGCCGCTTCGAGCATGACGATGCGGTCAAGGCGATCGCCTGCACGCCGGTGAAGGCCAAGCGCAATCTCTGCGTCGTCGGGTGCGCCGACGGCAACCTGTGGCTGTGGGACCTCGACGCCGACGCGACGACACCGCTCGCCAAGCTCGACAAGCCGCACGGCTATGATGTCACGATCACCGCCGTTGCCTTCAGCCCGAACGGCGACTTCTTCGCCACCGGCGGTTCGGACGGCTCCATTCGCCTGTGGGTCACCGAAGCCGACGGCAAGTATGCCGAGGAAAAATATCCGTTCACCCCGAAGTATGGCGTCGCCCAGGCACACGAGGAAGGAATCAGCTCGCTGCACTTCACGCCGCAATCACGGCTGGTCTCGGCCGCCCGCGACAAGACGCTGCGGGTCTGGAAGCTCTACGAAAAAGGCGCATGTGCCGACGGCCACGCATTGCGCAATCGTGACGGCAACGTCCGCAACCTGGGCGTCAGCGAGGACGGCAGCTACATGCTGTTCGATCAGGGCCGCACGCTCAAATTCCTGTCGGTCGAAAATCGCACGATGGTTCACTCGATCAACCTGCCGCCGAACTCGGTGCCGTTCGACACCCTGGCGATCCTGTCGCCGGACGGTTCGCTGATGCTGACGGCCGGCGCCCCGGAAGGCCGGCTGCAACTGTGGCGCACGCCGACCGCCGACGATCGCGGCTTCGAGGTGCGCACCTTCGCCCCGCGCGAGCGCGACCGTACTGTCGCCTGTGCCGCCTTCTCGCCGAGCGTCGCCTCCGCCGACATGCATCCGTTCGCGGTGTCCGGCAGCGGCCAGAAGATCTTCCTCTGGTCGCTTCCCACGCCGGAGGAAGTCCGCGATCATCGCATCATCGACGTGCCATTGACGATCAAGACGCAGGTGCTCGATCTCGTGTCGCGCACCGCCCGCATCGGCTTCGAGGTCGCGAACCCGCCGTCGGAACGCTATCCGAATGGCCGCTTCGAAGCCGGCCGCCCGGTGACGATTGTTATCCCGTAGCCTCTCGTTCCCAGGCTCCGCCTGGGAACGCACTACCGCGAGGCTCCGCCTCGCTGCCCCGCGCGACGACCGCATCTACTGTCGGTATTCGCCGGCCGCGTGCAGGACCAAGATTCTGATCGGTTGCTACCGCAAGGCAGAGCCTTGCGGGTAGCGCGTTCCCAGGCAGAGCCTGGGAACGAGGAGTTCTGACGAAATGGAAAACGCCGCTCCTGCGAGTGATTTGGAACGACGCAAGATGGTGCGTCTGCGCCGCCGCGCCGACCTTGAGGTCGTGCCGCAGCGCTATGAGGGACGCACCTACTACGTCGTCAAGGACCCGGTCAGCCTGCGCTACTATCGCTTCAAGGAGCAAGAGCATTTCCTGCTCATGCTCATGAACGGCCAGAACACGCTCGACTCCGCCCAGAAATCGTTCGAGGATCGCTTCCGGCCCGAACGGCTTCGCCTCGAAGATCTCGAGCAGTTCGGGCAGCAACTTCTGACGATGGGCCTGGTGCAGAACGAATCGCCGCAGGCCGGCAAGCAACTCTACGAGCATCGCAGCAAACGCGTCCGCATGGAATGGATGCAGACGCTCACCAACATCCTCTACATCAAGATCCCCGTCTTCGATCCGGAGAAGACGCTCAAAAAGATGTTGCCCTACCTGTGGTGGATGTTCACCAAGGCGTTTCTCTTCCTCAGCTTCGCCTTCATGGCGACGGCGTTGCTCCTGGTGCTGAAGAACTTCGAATACTTCTATAGCCGACTGCCGAGCTTTGAGAGCTACTTCACGTTCAAGAACGTCGTCTACCTTTGGGTCACGCTTGGCGTTGTCAAGGTGATCCACGAGTTCGGGCATGGCCTGTCGTGCAAGGCGTTTGGCGGCGAAGTACACGAGATGGGCTTCCTGTTCCTCTGCTTCTCGCCGGCGATGTATTGCAACGTCTCCGATGCCTGGCGGCTGCCGAACAAATGGCATCGCATCATGATCAGCTTCGCCGGCATCTACGTCGAGCTGATGATCGCCGCCGCGGCCACGTTCTACTGGTGGAACTCCCTGCCCGGCGAATTCTGGAACAACCTCGCCCTCAACCTCATGGTCGTCTGTTCCGTCAGCACCGTCCTTTTCAACGGCAACCCGCTGATGCGCTACGACGGCTACTACGTCCTCGCCGACTGGATCGAAATCCCCAATCTACGCGACCGGGCCAACCGCTATCTGCAAAACCTCGCGATGGACTGGTTCCTGGGCATCGAGGTGCCGCCCGAGCAGTACATGGAGCTGGGGCGTAAATTCTGGTTCATCACCTTCGCGGTCGTCAGCTACATCTACCGCTGGGTGGTGACCTTCATGATTTTGAAATTCATGGCCACCTTCCTGAAGCCGTACAAGCTCGAAGTGATCAGCGAGTTGTTGGCGGTGGGCGCGCTCGCGTCAATGGTTGGCTGGCCGCTGTATCGACTGATCAAGAACGTGCGCAAGCGTGGGAGGCTTCCTGACATGAAACCGGTGCGCGTGACATTGAGTGCGATTGCGTTGGCGATTTTGATCCTGGTCTTTTTCTTGGCGCCGCTGCCGGTATCGCGTATCCGGGCGAACGGCTTCATCGAGCCGGACGCGATCACCAAGGTCTCGGTGGAGGTGCCGGGCCTGCTCAAGGAGATCATGGTCCAGGAAGGGCAGTTCGTGAAGAAGGGGAAGGAGATCGCCCGCTTCGGCAGCCTGGAACTGGAGACAAAGCGCGACGAGGCCCAGGCGACGATGCGCATCAAGGAAGAGCTGGCACGCATGGTCGACGAGCAAATCGCCAAGGAACAGGATCCCGCCCAGAAGGGCCGCCTGCGCGATCAGCGTTCGAAGATCGAAAGCGAATGGAAGTCGGCAATCGCGGCGTATGAGCACCTGACGATGGAGATGCGCAAGCTGGTCCTGCGCGCCCCGCGCGACGGCGTCATCATCGGCTTGCCGCAGATCGACGAGGTCGGCAAGCGTTACGACCGCGAGCAGAACGCGCTCTTTTGCAGCGTCGGCGACAAGCGCAAGCTGCGCGTGACGGTCCCGTTATCGCCTCCCGATTTCGCCTTGCTCCAGCAGAATCAAAAGAAACAAGGCGACCGCCTGGAGGTGACCCTGCGCGTGCAAGGACATGGCGGGCAGCTCTGGAAGGGACGGGTCGCCGCGTTACCGAAAGCCGCGGCGAAGTACATTCCGATGCAGCTTTCGACCAAGGCCGGCGGCCCGCTGGCGGTGAAGCCAGGCTCGAACGCGAACGAGATCGAGCCGCAGAGCCAGGTGTTTCTCGTCAACGTCGACGTTCTCGACGCCGAGGACTCGATCGCGATCAATTCGCACGCCCAGGTCAAGATCCATTGCGAGTATCATTCGTGCGCGTGGTGGGCATACCGCACCGTCGCCGCGACCTTTGACCTGGCACTGGTGGGATTCTAATGCAATTGCGGCTTGCCTAAACCTCGGCCTCGTATTCGAGCTTGCTCACCAGCGCGTCCAGCTTCTCGCGGCAGGCGTCGCGCGCCTTGATCTTGGCGGCCGTCTCCTTGTCGATCGCTTCGAGCCGATCTTCCTGCGCGTTGAGCACTTTGAGATAGCGTTCGCGCAACTGCTTCTCGCCGGGACGGTCGCCGATCGATTGCAGATTCTCACGGATGCGTTTCTGCTCGTTGTGAATGCTGGCGCGTTCCTTCTCCAGGTCATTAAGCGACGCATCGATGCCGGCCGCCTCAACGCGCAGATCGATTGCCGCCTTCAACGTCTTCTGCGTCTTCGCATCGACGTACTTCTGGTCAATCCAGACGGCGAGTTGCTGGTCGCTGACATCGGCAAGGGCG
The DNA here is from genome assembly GCA_035656475.1 of Gemmataceae bacterium. Lineage (GTDB taxonomy): Bacteria > Planctomycetota > Planctomycetia > Gemmatales > Gemmataceae > SIAQ01. The sequence goes on from DASRSQ010000100.1 coordinate 9,705, forward strand.
AACTGATTCGACAGCGCTTGCTGCGCCTGGACCACGAACGCCGTCACCTTCTTCGGCTCGATCGTGAAGCGGAAACGCCAGTAATTCTCCGTGATCTCGTGCGGCTCCGGCGTCTCGTACAGCTTCCATTCCCTGCTCGCACGCGGATGCTCGAGATACACGACCTGCGCCATGTCGGACTTGTTGTTGAAGTGATATGTCGTCTTCTCGATGTAACGATACTGGGCCCGCAACATCCCATTGCGAATGACAACGCGATGCACCCGATCGCTGTGGGAATCGATGTTGTCGAGCGCATGCACCGCCAGCTCGACGCAATACGGCACCAGCCGTTCGTCGTCGGGCTTGGACGTCTCGAGCATGGCCTCGCCGACGTAATTGCCCGCTTCGAGCACGGTGACGGGACCGCCTTCGAGCGTCAGGCCGGTGGTGTTCTTGAACTCGACGCAGCGCATCGGATTCTCGGCACGCGTCCCCTTGTTGTAGAGCAGCACGGGCCGTCCAGAAAACTCGCGCAGCACGATCGGCACCAGCGCGGACTGATTGCGTTTGATCGTGACCGGATGCTCGATCTCGTATTCGAACAGATCGCCGACTTTGCGCTCGCGGACCTGGACCGGTGTGGACGATCGAACCGCGGCGGCACTCATCGCCGCGGGGGCTGCCATCCGAGCCATTTTCCGTTTCGCCGCCACGACCCCACCTGCGTAACCAGCCCCTGCCGCTGGCATAACGTCAATCTCCTGTGCATACATTCCCTCTTCGACCTCTGGTGGCAAAACGCCCGTTGTCTCCTGCACCTTCACCTCAGGCCGGCGGATGTAGCGCGGCGTATACAGGTCGTGCGTGAACGACACCGGCAGCCCCGCGATTAACGACAGGTTCACGTTGTCCCAGTCTTCGTCTTGCGTGTTGTCGACGACCGCCCAACCCTGGATCAACGGTGGCTTCGCCTCCTCGCCGAGAATGATGCGATACGTCGCCTTCCACACCGGCGCTTCCAGCGTATAGCTGACACGGATCGTGCGTTCGCCTTGCCCCTGGGCGAAGAAGGTGAAGGTACGCGCATCCTTCTTCTTTGCCGAGAGCTGGGTCTTGAGATAGAAATCGAGATCGCGCTTGAGCGCGGGATCGAGAAGCTGGACCGCCATCAGCGAATGGAGATCGACCGAGCGCACGTCGCCATGATCGGTCAGCACCGACAATAGCACGACATGCACGATGCCGTCGCCGGTCTGGCGTTCGGTGGAATCGATGCCGAGGATGACGCCTTCGACGGGATCGGCGACGCCCGAATGCAGAGCGACGCGGGCCCCCTTCATCTGCGGCAACAGATTGACGAGGCTCCCCTGGTCCGGAATCGCCAGCGCGACCTCCGACAATAGCTGCTCGATCGGCTTCGTCGAATCGTACGACACCGATGCGATGTGACCGCCTGCGAGATCGAGCACCGTCAGCGACTTGAGAACATCGCTGACTTCGGTTTGGCGAAAGGTCAGGGCCAGCGTCGCGTCGCCGGCGACCTTGCCTTCGCGCTCGAAGTAGCCGACGCCGTGCTTGTAGAGGACAACGCGCGTGATGGGCAATGGCATGGTGTAAGTCTCATGTGAGTGGAGAAGGACTCTGATACGGTATGCGGAAGGTGGAGACAAGAAAATGCGTGGCGTGGTTCGCGGCGGTCTCAAGCCCCGGGATGAGCGCAGCGATTCCCGGGGGTACGGCGCGATCAACCCTGGGAATCGCTGCCCTCATCCCGGGACTTGGTTGACTATGCACTCCGTCGCAACTGGCGTTGCTCGCTCTCACGCATCACGCGGTGTCGCTCTTCTTCCGTCTCCTCGAGCAGCGATGCGTACAGCGCCCGATGGGCGTCGGTCAGCGTCACGCCACGGCGTTGCATGGCGATCTCGGCGGTGGCCAGGAGTTGCTCGAGCGTGAATGCTTCGCGCAGGCTGCCGTTCCACCAGCTCGTGAAGCTCGGAACATATTTCGGCGCGAATCGGCCCGCGGGGAGGAGATTGCAAAACGCGCCGACGGTGGTGCCGGTGTTGAGCAGCGTGCCGAGGCCGGTCTTGGTGTGGTCGCCGAGGAAACAGCCGACTTTGGTCATGCCGGTGTGCATCGGCAAGCCGCGGACGGAGACGGTGACTTCGCCATAGTCATTGCGGAGATCGCTGTTGTGCGTGCCGGCGCCGAGGTTGACCCATTCGCCGACGTAGCTGTGGCCGAGGAAGCCGTCGTGGTACTTGTTGCTGTACGCGTGCAGGATGCTCGCCTCGACTTCACCGCCGACCCGGCAATGCGGCCCGATCGAGGTGCCGGCGCGAATGTTGGCGCCGAGCACGCGCGCATACGGACCGATGTAGCATGGCCCTTCGAGACGCGTGAACGCTGACACGTTCGCATGTTCATCGATGACGACTGGCCCATTCGTCGTGTCGGCAACGACCATCGGCTCGACGCGCGCCGACGGCGCGATCCAGAGATTGCCGTGCGGGCCGAGCAGATGCAGCGATGCATCGCGCGGCTCGCGCGTTGGCCGCAGCCAGCCGAAGTCGCGCTGGATCTCGTTCGCATTCGCGTCGACGAGGTCCCACGGATAGCCGATCAGGCGGCCGCCGGCCGACGTTATCGGGAGTTTGTGCCGACATTGCTCCAGCAGCTCCGGCAAGGTTTCGAAGCAGACGGTCGTTCCCTTCGGCAGCGCGACGTAGGCCGGCACATCGCCGACCAGGCCGACACACGGTGTCGTGGGCGGCACGAACGCATCGTCCGGCGGCAGCCAGCGGCCGTTGACCAGCAGCAGCGACTCGCCACGCAGCCATTCCGTCTCGTTGACCGCGACGGCATTCGGCGACTCGATGCGATAGACGTCTTCCAGGGCCGGGCGGACGAGGGCGCCCCAGCTGGTGGCGCCGACATGGCGGGCTTGCTTTTGCGCCAGCGAGGTCATGCCGCAGCGCAGCTCAAATACGGGCCGCGTCAGGCTCAAGGGTTCCAGTTGCTCGGCGCGATCCTCAAAGATGCACACACGCATGGCGAATCCTTTCGACAAAGATGTGGCCAATCCTTGGCAGGCGACATTTTACCGCAGCCGCCCGGATCGCTTCCATGTCAGATTTGCCGAAGATTTGGCCAATTCCGGAAAGATGCAATGTTCAGGAGATGTGCGGCGAGAGCAATGTGCCGAAGGGGATGCGGCAAGATGGGAGAATTGTGCTCCGGAAATGAGCGTGAGCCTTTCCGATTCATGCAATATCGGGCAAATTGTCTAAAGGGCAGGGAGCGGTCTGCATTCGACGAGCATTGCCATGGCCAACGACGCCAAACTCGGGCTGGTGCTGGGGGTCGCCATTGTGGTGGTGATCGCGCTCGTCTTTTTCCGCAGCGACACCGCGTCGGCGGAGAAATCGGGCACCACGACCGCTTTGCGCAAGGCCGTGCCGGCCAGCCAGGTCGCCGCCTCACCGCGGTGAGCGAAATCTTACATCGCGATCAGACATTTCCTTCTTGCGATCGCGATTCATCCGTCTAAACTCCTGTTTGGTTCATTTCAGCAGCGCGTCACAAGGCGACGCGTCGTCATCGTCCGCTCGGCGGTTTAGCGCACTCGATCACGGCAGCGCGGCGAGACCAAAGCGGCGAGGCCGTGTGCTAAACCGCCGAGCGGACGTGACGACGCATTCCTTGGCGACAAATTTTTCGACGACATGTCGAATTCTCGGCGTCCCATTCGATTAGATGGTGTCGGTGAGAGGAAACAAGCAACCGTGTAAGGAGCAATACCATGGCCGTGCAAAAGATCACGCCGTTCCTCTGGTTCGATGGCCAGGCGGAAGAAGCGGCTGCGTTCTACACCTCGATCTTCCCGAACTCGAAGTTGGGGCGAATCGTCCGATGCGGGACCGCGGGGCCGGGGCCGCCCGGATCGGTGCTCACCATCGAATTCCAGCTCGACGGCCAATCGTTCGTCGGCCTCAATGGCGGCCCCATGTTCAAGTTCACCGAGGCGGTCTCGTTCATGGTCACCTGCGACACCCAGGAGGAACTCGACCATTACTGGACCAAGCTGACCGAAGGGGGCGGCAATGTGGTGGAGTGCGGCTGGCTCAAGGACAAATTCGGCCTCGCCTGGCAGATCGTGCCAGCCAGGCTGTTCGACTGGGTCGCCGATCCCGATCCCGAAAAGTCGGCCCGCGTTTTGAAAGCAGTCTGGTCGATGAAAAAGCTCGACATCAGCGCCCTCAAGCAAGCGTTCGAATCGTAATCACGTGTGCGCCTAATTTCCGACATTCTCGAAGGAGCATTCCATGGCAGTTCAACCGATTCCGGCCGGCAAGGAAACATTGATTCCGCACCTGGTGTGCAGCCCGTGCACCGAGGCGATCGAGTTCTACAAGAAGGCGTTCGGCGCCGTCGAAGAAGGCCGCGTTCCGGCCCCGGACGGCAAACGCATCATGCACGCCGCCCTCCGCGTCGGCAAGAGCTACATCTTCCTCGTCGACGATTTCCCCGAATTCTGCGGCGGTAAGTCGGCCACCGCTATCGCGCTCAAGGGCACGCCGGTCACGATCCACCACTACGTCGAGAATTGCGACGCCGCCATCAAGCGCGCCGTCGAAGCCGGCGCCAAGGTCGAAATGCCCGCCGCCGACATGTTCTGGGGCGACCGCTACGGCAGCGTTGTCGATCCGTTCGGCCACAAATGGTCGTTCGCCACGCATGTCAAGGACCTGACCCCCGCCGAGATGCAAGCGGGCATGAAGCAGGCATTCGCGCAGCACAAATA
>DASRSQ010000101.1:0-3436 GCA_035656475.1 Gemmataceae bacterium
GCAAGGTCCGTGCGCGGCGACGCTCGAACACGAACTCGCGGTTGAGGCCAGCGGCTGGCTGGCGGCACGATGTCACGGCGCCGCGTTGATCCCGAGTCGGCCGGCCCCGCAGCGTGTTTTCGCCCACACGTCGGCGGTCGCCGTGCGCAAGCCCGGTTCGCCATCACATGTGGACGCCGCCGTGGTCAAGGGACTGCTGGCGGAACTCGAGGCGATGGAACGCTGGGCCCGCGAGAAGGCGCGCTGCGACGCGCCAGCCCAGCGCGAACGACTGCGTCATGTCTTTGCCGATGCGCTTGCCATCCTGGAAAAAAGGCGATGAGACGCCCCACACCATCGGCGCGTGTCGTGGCATTACCGGGCTCAACGAACTGTTAGACATCAACGCGCCCCTCGACCTGCGGTCACTTCCATCTCATTATCCTCGCAATCGCCCGAATTGATCCATCAGTTCGGGAATAACCGAGGCCCGACATACTCTCATAGGTAAGTCACCGCTTTTTGATTGTGGTATTCTCCTGTAGCGAAAACACCCGTTTTCGTGCTGACACCGAATTCCTGAGTCAGCAAAGGCAAAAATGGTCTCGCGCAACCACCAATGGCTGTTATAATTAGGTTGAGACCGCGATTAGAACAGATTGGTTGGCATCCGGTTTGCTGAGTGGGTTGGCAGCAAGAAAAGAAATATCGGAAATCGCGCGAACCTGCTTACGGACGAGAGTGTCCGAGTGAGGTATGCGAATCCAGGTTCACTGTTTTTGGAGGCCGGTAGGCCCAAACCGAGAGGAATGTAACGCCGATTCTATCAACCCGTGTCTGAGGCCTTTCGAAGAGGCCCCCATTGTTTGCCCGGAGGTTCCCATGGCTACTATCAACATGCAAAACCAGGCAGTGTCCGTCGCCAAGACAGGCGTCCGCGTGACCGGTCTGGGTTGCGGTTCGATGCCGGCCAAGGAACTCCAGGTCCCCATCCTGTCCTTGCCATGGCATTCGCTGTCCGGATATCCAGCCATGACGGAGCCCGAAGCCGATCGATTCGCGGATAATGCCGCGACGGCGAGGGCCGTCATACGGGCCGGTCGGTCCGTCAGCGAAGTCGGCAGCACCACCAGTGCAAGAACTGCCACCATGACCGTCCTATCAAAACGGTCTTCGCAGTTCGCACAAGGGTGACTGGGCGAAATCGAGTTCCCTCGGGAACCGATCTAAGCCCGCCGACGCCAGACTCCACCGCAGGCACTGCCCTGCAACCCGTCATTTGCGTGACAAGCCTTTATTGCACTGCGCAACTCGCAGCATTGTCTGCGCTTCCACGATCCAGGAAGCCGCGGAACGTATCGGCTTGGTGGAAAGAACAAGCAAGGATCTCAGGAGGGCACGACCATGAGCTGGGACGAAATCTTCATTTTGATCGAACGTGCTCAGGCCGGCGACCGCAACGCTTTTGGCGAGTTGGTCGAGCGCTTCCACCCGGCCGTTTACGCGGTCGCTCTCGCGCGGTTGCGGGATGCGAACGAGGCGACGGAGCTTGCGCAGGAAGTCTTCATCCACGCGATGCAGAAGATCGCGCAGCTGCGTGATCCGCACTGCTTCGTTGGCTGGTTGCGCCAGATCACGGTCCGCATGGCCATCAACAAGGTCACCCGGAAGGGCCCAGTCCACGGCGCCGAGCCGGAGGTTCTCCAGAACGCTCCGGGCGCCGAGGCAGGTCCGCTCGATCAGATGGTTCGCGGCGAGGATCGCGCGGACATTTGGAAGGGCCTTGATCGGTTGAAGCCGCTCGATCGCGAGACGCTCGTTGCGTTCTACATCAAGGGTCACACCTTGAAGCAGATGAGCCGCGAGTTCGCAACGCCGGTCGGCACGATCAAGCGTCGTCTGCACGTCGCCCGCAACCGTCTCCGGACGGCCATGGACGAGCGTGAAACGTCGATGGCGTAAGAGCGCCAAGCCCCGGGATGAACGCAGCGATTCCCGGGGTTAGAAGTGTCAGAAGGCCCGCGTCACAATCGGTGGCGCGGGCGTATTGATTGAAAGGAGGTCGCGATGATACGTGATGGCATATATCGTTCCTCCTGTAGCTCAGCGGCGAGAGCGCGGGCCTTATAAGCCCGTGGTCGCAGGTTCGATTCCTGCCAGGAGGACTCACGGCAACCGACATTGCTCCTTGCCAGGCGCGCCGATAGCTTGCAAGTATCCCAGCGCGGAAGCGCAGCAATGAAGAGAAGCGATCTCACCAAAGAACAAGTCAAACCCGTCGCCAAGGTCGTGTGCCGTCAGAAGGAATACCTCTATCGACTGCGCGACCGCATGCAAAAACGCGGATTTCCGCAGGACGATCCGCTCTACCAGAAGGTCGATGCCGCCTACCACGCCGTGTTCACGCTGTGGATCGACCTGCACTACCTCAGTGCAGGCATGAAGCCGATCGATCATCTCTGAGCACGTCACGGTTTCGATTTTCGCTACAATGTCTAACTCACGGAAGCGATATATTTCAGGATCGAAACGACATGGCCGAAGAGATCATTCCCGCATCAATCGTCGAAGAAGCCCGGCGACGTTACCTCACCTACGCCCTCAGCGTCATCACCTCGCGAGCCTTGCCAGACGTGCGCGACGGCCTGAAGCCGGTGCAGCGCCGCATCCTTTACACAATGTATCACGAGCTGCAGCTCTACTCCGATCGCAAGACGGCCAAGAGCGCCCGTATCACCGGCGAGGTGATGGGTAAATACCATCCGCACGGCGACTCCGCGATTTACGACGCTCTCGTCCGCATGGCGCAAGACTGGGTCATGCGGCTACCTCTCATCCACGGTCAGGGCAACTTCGGCTCCGTTGACGGCGACGAACCAGCATCGATCCGTTACACCGAGGCCCGCCTGACGGCGGTTGCCGACCATCTACTCGCGGAGCTTCGGCAGCAAACCGTACCAATGCGGCCCAACTATGACGGCACGCTCGAAGAGCCTGTCGTCCTCCCCGCTCAGTATCCGAACCTGCTCGTCAACGGCACCGCGGGCATCGCCGTCGGCATGGCGACGAATATCCCGCCGCACAACCTCGCCGACGTGTGCCGGGCGTGTGTGATGCTGATTGAGAACAAGGACGCGACCACCGCCAATCTGCTCGACAGAATCAAAGGCCCCGACTTCCCGCTCGGCGGCAAGATCATCACCGACCGCGCGGCCCTGCGCAAGATCTACGAAGAAGGCACCGGCAGCATCAAGGTGCAGGCCGAGTGGTCCGTCGAGGACAAAGGCAAGAAACGCCAGATTGTCATCACGTCGATCCCGTACGGCGTCAACAAGGGCAATCTCGAAAACCAGATTGGCGCCCTCATCGCCGAGCGCAAGATCCCGCAGGCCACCGATCTCACGAACGAGATGAATGAAAAAGTCGGCCTGCGCATCACCATCGACATCAAGCCGGA
>DASRSQ010000102.1:0-5291 GCA_035656475.1 Gemmataceae bacterium
GGCCCGGATCGTAAGTGTGCGGGAACGACGGCACGATCTTGAGGGGCAGCGCGGAGAACCCCGCCGCCTCGGCCAGGAAGCGGGCGATGGTTTCAGGAATGACGCGGCGCTCCTGGGCCTTGGCGCGGCGCTCGATCAGCATTTCCAGGTTGAGCCGCTTCGAGGCCAGCCCTTCCAGGGCGTTCTGGCAGATGGCCCGGAACCGCCCCTCGTCCACGTTGTGCAGTAGCCGGTCTTCGAGGTCGGCGTCACCAAGGTGACCTGCGTAGTAATCGCGCAGCACTCGCTCGATCTGGGCGGCGGGCAGCACCTCGCCGACGACGTTGAAAACAGCGTCGTCGTTCAGAGCGTTGCGAATCTCTTGCAGCTTGTCGAGAAGGCGCTGGAGAATGCGGCCTTCGATAGTGTTGGTCGCCACGAAGTTGAAGATCAAACAGTTCTTGGTCTGGCCGTAACGGTGAATGCGTCCCATCCGCTGTTCGAGCCGGTTGGGGTTCCAGGGGATGTCGTAGTTGAACAGGATGTTGCAGCACTGGAGGTTGATGCCCTCGCCGGCCGCTTCGGTCGCGACGAGCACCTGGATCGCTCCTTCGCGGAACTGCTGTTCGGTGTGCAACCGGGAGCCCGCGTCGTCCCGCGAGCCAATGCGCATCCCGCCGTGGATCGTGCCGACGCGGAATCCCCACTCGACGAGCTTGGCGACGAGGTAGTCGAGGGTGTCCTTGAACTCAGTGAAGAGCAGCAGACGTTGGTCCGGGTTGTCAAAGAATCCCTGCTCCTGCATCACGTTCCTGAGACGCGAGAGCTTGGCCTCCACGCCGCTCGTCTCGACCGCCTTCGCTTGAACGGCAAGTTGCTTGAGTTCCCCGATCTCGACTCGAACGTCCTCGGCATTCCCGGCCAGCGAGATCGCCTCCAGAATGTGCTCCAGACGCTCGCGATCGGCATCGTCCATTTCTTCCAGTTCGTCCGCATCGGGCAAGTCCGGCGGTGCAGTCCGGGCTATCTCCTGGGCCTTCTTCAAGCCCACGTCGAGCCGCCTGGCCCGGTTTTCCAGAGAGCAACAGACAGCGCGGGTGCTGGACGCCAGACGGCGTTGGTACAAGGCCATCAGGAAGCCGACGGCGCGGGCACGCGGATCGTCGCCGGCGGCGGCCGCTCGGGCGCTCTGCCGCTTCACGAAACGGGTCACACTCTTGTAGAGTTCGAACTCGGCCCCATCGATCTGGAAATCGACGGTGTGCGGGATGCGCTTGGTGAAAATCTTCTTTGCGACCCACGTGCCGTCGGCCTGCCGCTCGGGGAAGTAAACCATCGCTTCCTTCGTCCGCCGAAGGTAGAAGGGAGCGCGGCGTCGATCCATCGCTTCGCGGATCGACCTCACGTCAGCGTATGCATCGGCATCGAGCAGCTGCAAGAAGAGGCTGAAATTGGCCGGGTCGCCCTTGTGCGGGGTCGCGGTCAAGAGGAGCATGTGATCGCTCATGTCGCGCAGCAACTCGCCGAGGACGTAGCGGGCGGTCTTGCGGGCCGGCGGCGACCACGACATGCGATGCGCCTCGTCCACGATGATCAGGTCCCAATGGACCTGCTTGAGGCCAGGCAGGATTTCCGTCCTCTTGGCGAGGTCGAGCGAGGTGACGAGTTGTTTCTGTTCGAGCCACTGGTTGACGCCAAACTGGTCGCGGATGTCATCGCCCTTGACGACGAGGAACTTCTCGTCGAACTTTTCCTTCAGTTCTCGCTGCCACTGGAAGGCGAGGTTGGCCGGTGCCACGATCAGGATGCGCTCGCACATACCTCGGAGCTTGAGTTCCTTGATCAGCAAGCCAGCCATGATCGTTTTACCCGCGCCGGCGTCGTCCGCCAGGAGGAAACGGACTCGCGCAAGTTTGAGCAGGTAGTCGTAGACGGCTTCAAGTTGGTGCGGCAACGGATCGACACGGGAGATGGATAGGCCGAAGTAGGGGTCGAACTCGTAAGCGATGCCGAGGGAGTACGCCTGGATGCCGAGCCGCAGCAGTGCCCCGTCGCCGTCGAACGCCATTTCGGCGTCGAGGATGGTGATCGAATCGATATCGCTTTTGGCCATCGTGACCCGGCGGAACCGTTCGGACTGCGCACCGACCAGCCCAAGCACCCACGAGGCCGCCCCGGCCTGAGCGACGGTCTCGACGCGCATGGGCTCGTTGAAGAGCGGTCCGATCAGGGTTTGGCCGACTCGAAATGGGGCCGTCACCGCAGGCATGGTCCCCTCCGGCCTGTGTTCAGATTTAGTAAACGATGCACAGCCGGGCTATCTTACCGGACGTGCAGGGGTCGGCCAATGTCGGTAGGTGAGATTTTGCGGGGGGATGTGCGCGGAAACTCGCGCCAGACGCTCAGGTGGCAGGTTTTTGACGACGTTGTTGCTCCGTTTCAAATGGTGCAACTGCAGCCTTGAGTTCGGCGAGTTTGGTTTCCGCAGCCGTCAGTTCCTTCTCGGCAAACGATTTGCCCTCGGCCGCCAGCGAAGCCTTTTTTGCCCGTTGTTCCTGTGCGGTTGCCTCAGCCTTCGTAATGTCGGCCTTGCCTTGCGACACGAGCCAGTTGAGATCTTCGTCCGATGGCCACGCGTTGTCTTCGAACCCAAGGCTTGCAAATGCGTTGAATAACCGGCCGTGCAAGTCTCGCGCAAAATCAGGATGGAGCGAGGCAATGCGCTTCTTTTGAAGAAACTCCTGGAGCGTCGCGGGCTCGCTCGGGACCTGAACGGAGAACAAGGAGTCAAACCTCGCGCAGAATCTCCCCTGTCGATTTGGCAATTGGCCAAGATAGAAGATATCCGGGGCACGGACCCCATCTCGTGCGCCTGTTAGAAATGACAGCGCCTTCTCAAAGGTATCAATCGTGCGTGGAACCTCATCGGGATACTTTTCGATTCCTGCGACGACGACATGGCTCTTATGAGCGATCGCGCAAGGACGAGAGATCACAAGGCACATCTTTTGGGGCGCTTTTGCCGCTTCACCTCCAGAGTCCAACCAACCCTCCTTGGTGGCGAAAAGCAGGACGCCCTCCAAGATGTCACCTTGTGACAGCGACGATCCCGTTTGTGGCGACTCAACAATCGGCATTTGTATGTTCGCTGAAGTACGTCAACGCTCGATCTGCTTCAAAATCGGTCTCTTTCCAGTTATATTGCACCGGCATAAAGAAATCTGCGATTGGGTAATCCTCCGCGTTTTGCAAAGCGAGTTGTCCCAAGTCATGCATCAGTGAATTGCGCAACAGAGCAATTGGACGCGTTGTCTCTGCTTCAACGACGGTCCAAGCGCCGACAAGAGCACAGATTACGACCGCACGCACTGAAGCCACGCGACCCACGACCCCGTAGAAGGCGAATGGCACTTCTGGTTCCTTTGCGGTGGGCCGTTCGGAGAGGTCGAGCGCATTCGTAGGTTCAGCGATTACCGTTGGTGCGCTGAGTGGAAAGCTGGCCGCATTGAGGTTTTCCAAGATTGCTTTGCGAGCCGGCCCGATATCCCCACTCTCAAACCAACTTAGCGAACGTGTGTTGGTCTCACCGCAGGCACCGGCCTGCCCGAACAATGCCTGCATGCTACTCCAGCCTTTTGTTGAGGTACTCATTGGTTCTCCCGTGGCTCGACCGAATCGATGATGGCTTCGGTTTCTGCTCTCACCTCGTTCCAACGAGCGAGGTGCTGGGCAATTTGCTGCGACGGATTGTCTCCCAAATCGGCGTGATAGTTGAAGGCGAACTGTACCCTGTGCTCGGTCTGGTCTCCAATCTGTGCAATGATTGGTTTCACATCAAGTTTCAGGCGGAATCCCAAGACGTCCTTGCTTAGATAACCACCGTACCGAGCATCCTCACCACTAAAACGCTGAAACAATGGCCTGTCTTCTCGAAAGAAAAGCTGGCGTGTAAACCGCGGCACGTCTCCATCATGAGGCGTCAGGTGCCAATCGAAATTCAGGCCGAGGGCCTTGAACGGCGTGTGCGGAAGTGTTGTCGCAATCGTTCCGACCTTGTCCGATATCACCTGCTGTTGGTCTTGCAGCGAGACGTTGGGCACGAACTGAAGTTGTTCGGGGACGACCAGGAGATGAAACTGCCGGGAGCGGACCTGAACAAGAACATCCGTAAACAGACATCCAGGCAAAAAATCCCCTTCCACCAACAGCCCATGACGAACCAGCCACAGCTGGTTAAAGACTGATGGGTTGAACTGCTGGGCTACTACAACGGTCGCCGCTCCTATTTGTGTCCACGGCATCTGTCTCGGCACCCCGCAAGCGATGACTGGGCTTTTGCGAAGCCCCTATTCTCCCTACGTTCGGCCAAGCCTCTCCGTTCCTGGAAAAGAGGCGCAGCACAAAAGGTGCCGCACTACCAAAGATAGACCACGAAGTGCAAGATGTGGTTCGATTCTTTGTACGGTCGTCAAGCCCTCTTGGCAATGGATTTCTCCGTAACCATTTGATTCGTAGCTGCTTGCAACCAGAAAAATGCCGGAGGGCGTGATGCCGATGTCGGCTGGTGCGGCGCTAGTTTGCTCTTGATGTGCCCGTAATGACGATCACTCAGCCCCGCATTCTTCCTGGCTTGGAGCGCTTTTTGGCAGTTCATCCGGTCGGCTCCCCTCTATGGCGTGGGTCGGAGCATGCCCAAACCGCCGTCAACAGGCGGAGCAGGTCTGTTCGGATTTGCTCGTCCTGCACAGCCTCGGCGCGCAACCGCATTTCGGCGAGGTCACCATCGGTCAGCGGCTTGACGGCGCCTTCACCCCGGACCTGCATGTCGGGAAATGGGAAGCTGAGCATGCTTTGCCCTCCGGTTCGAGAATGGTGGTCACCAACGTGAATCACGACGCCGGCTCGATGTGACTGCACCGAGCAGACGAACGGATCGGCGTCGCCGCAGCCCTGGTCGCGCCGTTCCGCCAGCCAGGCGCCCAGGTCGGCGAGCGTGCCGGCATCCCACCAGAGCGGCACCTTGCGGGCGCTTGCCCTTGGTCGTCGCCGCACGCAGCGCGAGGTGGGGCCGGGCGCCGTCGACACGACGTCGCCCAGCTGCAGCTGCGCGATCTCCGAGACGCGCAGGCCGCAGCAGCACACGCGAGGCGGAAGATTGCTAGGTTGCGCCGCGTGTTGGCCGAGCGCGGCGCCCTCTCCGCGGCGATATCCGCATCCACGGTGCGGAAGAACGTGTAACCGTCAGATCAGTTCTGTTGCATCCATCGTTCGCTTCTGCAATGTCCGCGCCACCCATTTGTGGGCAGTTATTT
>DASRSQ010000103.1:0-3480 GCA_035656475.1 Gemmataceae bacterium
ATGTTGCGAAGGGAGAGATCCTGTTCGGCTATTTTCCGATGGCCACCCATCTGGTGATTGAAGCGACCGACGTGAAGAAAACTTCACTGCGTGATGGCGCCGCGCATCGTCAGGGCGTCTCACCGGTCTACAACACCTATACGCGCGTCGGCGGTAATCCAGCTTTCGCCGGACGGCAGGGCGACTATCAGGCGCTGCTGCGACCATTGTTCATGCTGTCGTTCCTCGTCGACGATTTTCTTGCTGACAACAATTTCTTCGGCGCAAAGACAGTCATCCTCTCCAGCGCCTCGAGCAAGACCGCGTTCGGGCTAGCATGGCTGCTGCACACCCATCGCAAGCCGGCGCGCGTGATCGGCCTCACTTCTGCCGCGAACGCCGCCTTCGTCCGGTCGCTCGGCTGCTACGACGATGTGGTGACCTACGACCGGATCGCCGAAATGCCGCCAGACACGCCGGTCGCGTTCGTCGATATGGCCGGCGATGCCGCCTTGCGCGAGCGGCTGCACCGTCACTTCGGCGAGCGCCTGGTCTATAGCGGCCGTGTCGGCCTTACGCATCAGGATGTCTCGAATACCGACGAGGCCCTGCCCGGTGCCAAGCCGACATGGTTCTTCGCGCCCGACCAGATCCGCAAGCGTGCCAAGGAATGGGGTTCCGGCGGGTTCGATGACCGGTTCAGCGCGCTATGGGCAGGTTTCACAGAATCGCTGGGACCAAGGCTCGACATCACGATCGGGCGAGGCAGGGCCGCCGTGAGGCGGGTCTATCTCGATACCCTACAGGGGCGCGTAAAACCGCAACAGGCCCATATGCTGTCGCTCGCCGAATAGGCGGGGGTCGGCCGCTGAAACGCCCTTCACAATCCCGTCACGCACCCTGTAGTATGTGACTGCAAGCTGCTTCGCAGCCGACGCGCGTATTCCGCAAAAGTGGATACCGGTTTTGCGGCTCAGATACGCGCTACTTTTCAAGTAGAGCGTTTTCTTGCGGCGAGCCGGTTCCCACTTCGTCGGAAAACGCTTTTGGGGGAGTCAGGAGCGTTTCTTGAACGCGCACGTCTCGCAAGGTGGTTGGCCGGCACTGGTGTTGAACGCGGATTTCCGGCCGCTGAGCTACTACCCACTGTCGTTATGGTCGTGGCAGGACGCGATCAAGGCGGTGTTCCTCGACCGCGTCAATATCGTCGCCAATTACGACCACGCCGTCCACAGTCCTTCCTTCGAGATGCAACTGCCGAGCGTGGTCTCGCTCAAGTCGTTCGTCAAACCGACCACCCATCCCGCCTTCACCCGATTCAATGTTTTCCTGCGTGATCGCTTCGTCTGCCAGTACTGCGCGTCGCCGGATGACCTGACCTTCGATCACATCATTCCACGATCGCGTGGTGGCCAGACGACCTGGGAAAACGTCGTGGCCGCGTGCTCGCCCTGCAATCTGCGCAAGGGCAACATGACGATGGAACAGGCCAAGATGTTCCCCCGCCAGACGCCTTACGCGCCGACGGTGCATCAACTTCATCGCAACGGCCGGCTGTTCCCGCCGAACTACCTGCACGAAAGCTGGCTCGACTATCTTTACTGGGACACCGAACTCGATCCATAAGCGCGTTGTTCGCGCTGCCGCGTGATCCATAAAGTGACCAGGGACGGCCCGTTTGGGACCCGAGTCCGCAGAATCGTGAGACGCCCGGAATCGGCTCTAATGCTGCGGCATCTCACTCTTGGTCCCGTGCATGAATGCGATCATCTCCTCCTGAGTGAGCTTGCCATCCTTGTTGCTGTCCATTGCCCTGAAAATTCTTTCGTGGGCCGATTGAAACTCCGCCAATGTGATGGTTCCGTCGCCATCGGCATCCATTAGCGCGAAAATCAGGCGGAACATGACGGGAGATGTCATCGCGCCACCGCCGGCCATGCCGCGATCTTTCGCGCCGCGCCCCATCATCATTCCCATCATGTTTCCGCCGCGCATCATGCTCTGCCGCTCTCCCGGACCCGCAGGAGAAGTCTGCGCCGGCGCTGCCTGGCCTTGTTCCGGATGATGACCTTCATGATCGGCCGGCGATTGTGCCTGCGCGGGATAACTCATGGCGGCGAGCAGAAGCGCTGCAGTAAGGGTGAGGCGTGGCATGGAGCTTCTCCGCTGTTGGTGTGAGGCGAGAACGATGCTCCTCTGCGCCGAGTTCGATTTGACGCAAATCAAGATGCCGTGTGGAAAGGAAGCTCGGGGACGGGGTGCGGTCTTGCGACCGACCAGCGGACCGATCCAGAGGGCGATTAGGGTCCCGGCCTCTTGTGACGGACACGCACCTACACGTCTGCCCCGAACCAACCAGGAGGGGCTCGGCGATTGGTCGTCACCGTCGCCAAGAACCTCGTCGAAGGAGCCATGCCGCCATCAGCATGACGATGGCGGCACAGCCGCGGATCAAGCAATCGC
Organism: Gemmataceae bacterium; assembly: GCA_035656475.1. Taxonomy (GTDB): domain Bacteria; phylum Planctomycetota; class Planctomycetia; order Gemmatales; family Gemmataceae; genus SIAQ01. Next base: position 2,443 of record DASRSQ010000103.1, read on the forward strand.
CAGCCGATCGTCGACCGACTTCACGCCCGGCGCGGACCATGCCGCATTCTCGACGGCATATCGCTCGTCCCAATGGTTCACGGTGCCTTCCAGGGTGACTTTATCATTGTCGCGGACAGTCACGCGGATCGCACTTGCCTCGACTTCAGCGTGCCGCTTCAGAGCTTCTTCAATTTTCTTCTTCACGTCGGCAGCTTTAACGTGCGGCTTGATCACAATGCTATTGGTCACACCCCGCACGCCCGACAACTTGCGAACGTCGTCCTCTGCCGCTTGCTTCTGATAGTACCAGTCGACATCACCTTCCAGCGTCAGCCATCCATCCCGGACCACAACATCGATTGATCCACTTGGAGTCATCGCATCCCATCCGAGAATGTCGAGCGCGCGTTTCGCGATCTCACTATCGGATGTCTTTTTCTCGAACGGATAATGAACTTGAATCTCATCGGCGACAGCTCGCACACCCCGCACTCGTCGTACGGCAGAAAGCGCCGCCGTCTTCTCAGCATATGAACTCACCATGCCTGTCACAGTGACGACATTCTTATCGACGGCGACGCCGATATGAGCCGCATTTACCGCAGGCTCGAATTCCAGTTCATCCAGAATGTCCTGGCGCAGAGAAATGTCGCTCATAGTGCCTCCTTCATCGATCAAGCACACTCCATTTTCCAAGGAAGCACAGTCGCAAAAATTCAATCTTGATGTGAATCAATGCCTGATGGCGCGCGTGCCCATCGCGAATGTTTTCAGGCGGTCGGCCGAGACGAGATAACCCAGCACGACGGCCGCAACCGCCGCGATTAAAGAGCCGGACAGTTCACCGAATCCGAATACCGGCGCCAGAGGGCTGAAAACCACCAGCAATGCGGCTGCAAGCGCCCCGAGGGAAGTCGCCACCAGAATGGAACTGGGGCGACTGGAAATGAAATCGGCATGAGTGCGGATAATGAAAATGACAAGGATCTGCGTGGCGGTGGATTCAACGAACCACGCTGTACGAAAAACCTCCGGCGTGGCGCGAAAGACCATGAT
>DASRSQ010000104.1:0-6171 GCA_035656475.1 Gemmataceae bacterium
CGCCGGAGACGTGAATCTCGAGCGAGCGGGCCTTGCGAAACGGGATGTGCCCCGGATCGAGGCGATGAACGAGAGCGCCCAGGGAGAGGAAATCGAAGTCGCACGCATCTTTGCGAATGGTCAAGCCGGACATACGTACCCCATGGTTCAGGAAGCAAATCGGTCGTTGGCGCTTATTATCGGCAAAACGAGCCGTCGGGGCGAGCATGTGATTGCAAGCTCCATACGGCGATTGCATGGCGGGAGGGGCGCAGCTAGAAATAAAGGAGGGGACAAGAGGCATGGAATTCATCGAGACGCACGACATTCGGAAGATCTATCGGCTCGATGAAGTCGAAATTCCGGTGCTGCGCGGCGTCAGTCTCACGGTGAAACGCGGAGACTTCCTCGCCCTCACTGGTGCGTCTGGTTCGGGCAAGTCGACGCTGATGAACATCCTCGGCTGCCTCGACCGACCGACTGCCGGCGACTATTGGCTGGACGGGCAAGAGGTGACGAAGCTTTCCGCCGAGCAGCGGGCGCTTCTCCGCAATCGCAAGATTGGCTTTATCTTTCAGAATTTCAATCTGCTGCCGCGCACGAGCGCGCTCGACAATGCTGCAATGCCGCTCGCTTACACCGCGTCGCACCTGAGCGAGCACGACAAGCGCGAACGGGCGACCGAGGCCCTCAAACGCGTCGGCCTGATCGATCGGCTCAATCATCATCCCGGGCAGCTCTCCGGCGGCCAGCAGCAGCGCGTCGCCATCGCCCGCGCTCTCATCAACCATCCGCCGTTGCTCTTCGCCGACGAACCGACCGGCAACCTCGATTCGCACACCAGTAGCGAAATTCTGGCGATGCTCCAGCAGCTCAACCAGGACGGCATTACCATCATCATGGTCACGCACGAACACGACGTCGCCCGCTTCGCGCGGCGCGTTGTGTATCTCAAGGACGGTGTTATTCAGCAGGGGGAATGGTAGGTCCGCAAAAGCGTTGCTCGACCCACGCTACGGCGTTGATCACCGGTCCCACGTCAGCGTCACGACGGCTGCCGGCACTGCCAGACGCAGACGCACGAAGCCGATCTGGTCCTCGCCCGTCGTCGCGCGCTCGATCTGCACCCGGCCCGGCAACGCCCGCATGCCCGCCTGATAATGCATGCTCAGCACGACCATCCCGTCGTGCGGCACCACGTCCTTCAGCATGATTTGCTGCGAATCCGCCGACACGATCTCCGCCTGGCCCTTGAGGGCGTACGTCGGCCGACGGGTCACCTCGTACAACCAGCCGGTTGTGCCGTCGTGCAGCTCTTGAATCTTCTTCGCCCGCTCCCATTTGTTGAGCCGGTCGATCACCTCCGGCGTCCAGGCGACGATCCAGCGCACGTTGTAACGTCGGCAATAGTCGGCCAATCCCTCGTCCGACCAGGAATCGATGTCGCGACCGTCGAGCGTGTCGTGACTGAGGCAGATTGACGAATGCTCGATGAAGCCATCCGGATCGAGCGCGCCGATGAAACGCCGCTGCGTCAGGAGCGGCAACAGCGCCGACCAGCGCGACGTGGTGCGCGGCCCGGCGCGATCCTCCCACAAAATCCGCGCGTTGTCCTCGGTGTGCGAGATCAGTGCCTGCACGATCGCCTCGCGATCCTGGTTGAGGCCGATCTCGAAGGGCTCCGCGGGAGTGCAGCGACCAAACAGCACGCACGGTTCCTCGGCGAAATACACAAAGCAGCCGGCTGCCAGCATCGGCAGGCAGGCGGCACAGGTCCGCGCGATCTTGCCGTGGCGCCAGAGCCAGCCGAGGACGAAGGTCCAGGCATGAGCGGCGGGTAGGCACGCGAACCAGAGGGCCGGCGCGAACAGGGCGGCAGTGCCAAGCACGCCGAGCGGCTCCCAGGAGATGCCGAGCAAGGCGAGGACGAGGGCGCCGAATCCGGCGCCGCCGAGCAAGCGAGCGGCAGGACGCTGATGGGTTTGATTGAGGATGCCGGCGCCGATCACCGCACTCGCGATCAGCATCACGGCCAGGGCGCGATTCGCCGGGCCGCCCCATAGCGGCGCATGCCAAAGCGTGGCGAACGTGCGATGTTCCAGCATGCCGATCGGTGCAGGCAACGGGGCACGCAACCACCATGAATCGAACCAGTCCATCAGCCACGGCAAATTGAACGCGACCGCCAGCATCTCCACGCCCCAGAACGCGAAGTGCCAGGTCAGGAAATCATGCTTCACGCCGACCGAAAGATAGTACGTCAGCAAGATCGGCAGCGCGATCGGAAAGAGCAGCGGTTGAAAGAACCAGCCGAGGCAGCCGGTGATGAGCATGCCGAACCAAGGGAGCACGCCGGCTGTCCGATGAAAGGAGATCAGGAAGCCGATGTGGGCCAGTCCGCTGAGCGAGGCGAGGAAGACCTCGCAATCGCCGCTGACGATGGCGGTACGGCCATGCGGTCCCCACCAGATGAAGAGACCGAGCAATGTCGCGAGGAGCGTCGTGCCGTTGCCGAGGCCGACCGATTTGCAGGCGGCCAGGAGCAGGAACGGGACCAGCATGCAAGTGATGGCGAAGCCGACCTTGTAAGCGGCGGGCTGATATGAGCCGCCCGCAACGAGCAGGAAAAATTCGGCAAGGCGTCCGCCGTCAAAGATGGGCGTCTTCGGCCACAAGGCCTGGCTCGAGAAGTCGCAAACAACGCTTCGGCCATGATTCGCCAGGCTCTGCGAGCCGAGGTGGCCGATGTAGAGACCCTGGGGGTGCGAGCCGCTGACGATCGGTTGATCGTTGAGCATGCGCTCCCAGGGATCGTCGCCAAAGAGAGAGAGCGTGAGCCAGCCGTGCCAGGCGCAGAGCGCAGCGGCGCCGAGAAGGAACGCCCAGAGGGGCAATGTCCAGCCCGCCGATCCGTCGGCGGATGTGGTCGGTCGATCCATCGGCGACATCGTAATACTTCTGGAAATCGGGAGCAAGAGAACCACGGGGAACACGGGGAGCACGGGGAGTCGCCGATTATGCAAGCAGTCGCGGAAAAAAAGTGGATAAGAGTGGAGGACTGGGGATGCTTGGAGTATCGGAAAAGGTGCATTCGTGACCCAGTGAACGGACGCCCTGGATCAATCCGTATTTAATCAATCTTGACCTTGTCTACTTTCCTGGGCTCCCCGTGCCCCCCGTGTTCCCCGTGTTTCTCTTTATGGGTAAGATGACAGCGAGGTGACCATGTCGCTCACGTTTCGCAAAGAGGATCGCCTGCGTTCGGGCAGCGACTTCAAGCGCGTGTATGATCGCCGGTGCTCGGTCAGTAATCAGTGGCTGATCGTGTACGGCTGTCCCAACGGGCTCGACCGCTTGCGCGTCGGCCTGTCGGTGTCGCGCAAGGTCGGCAATGCGGTGCAGCGCAATTTCTTCAAACGCCTCTATCGTGAGGCATTTCGGCTCACGCGGGCGGAATTGCCGGCCGGGTTGGACCTGGTGATGCTGCCGCGTTCGACGCATGAGCCGACGCTAGAGAATATCTGTGCGTCCCTGCGGGCACTGGTGCCGATGCTGGTGCGCCGTACGAAGAAGTAGGTGGCGATGTTGGCGAAATGCTGGGCCCTGATGAGCGCACTGTTGAGCTTCTTGCTCATTCTACCGGTGCGCTTTTATCAGATCGTGATCGGGCCGATGTTGCCGAAGGTGTGTCGATTTTACCCGAGTTGCAGCGAGTATTTTATCCTGGCGGTGAACAAGCACGGCCCGTGCAAGGGCTGCGCGAAGGGCATCTGGCGCATCTGCCGTTGCGGCCCATGGACGCCCGGTGGCTTTGATCCGCCTTGAATGAGATTGTCACCGCGGCGTAGCATTTAAACAGTGCGTGTCACCTCGTCCACATCCGCGCGGATTTGCGTGATCAATTCCTGCACGCTGGCGAACGGTCGGGTGTCGCGAACCTTTTTGACGAAATCAAGACAAAGCGATTTCCCGTAGATTTGCCCGCTGAAGCCGACGAGATGCGTTTCGACCTTGCGGGCGTCGTCGCCAAAGGTGGGATTGGGGCCGATATTGACTGCGGCCGGCCAGGTCGCACCATCGACGACGGCGCGGGCCGCATAGACGCCATTGCCGGGGATCAGCGTCGGAATCTGCTCGAGATTCGCGGTGGGGAAGCCAAGTGTCGCGCCGCGGCGGGCGCCGGTGCCGACGACGCCGGTGATGCGATACGGGCGGCCGAGCATTTGTGCGGCGACATCGGCGTGCCCGGCCATCAACTCCGCGCGGATTCGACTGCTCGACACGCGCTGCCCGGCGACCTCCTGCGGCGGAATAAGCGTCAGGCGGACGCCCTTCTCAGCGCAGAGCTGCTTGAGCACATCGATCGTGCCCTCGCGATTGCGACCGAAGGCGAAGCTGTAGCCTTCGATCAGGAACTTTGCTCGTAAGCCATCGGCGACGATCTGCTCGAAGAAGTCGCTGGCACTCAAGTGCAGGAATGCCGGAGAGGTCTTGAGCACGAGCACATGATCGACACCGTACTGGTGCAGCAACTGGGTGCGGTTGTCGAGCGTGCTGAGAAAGGGTTGCACGAGTTCGGGACGCAGAATCTGGATGGGATGCGGATCGAACGTGACGGCGACGGCGGGACGGGCCTTGTGTACGGCCTCGGCGAGCAAGGCCTGATGGCCACGATGGACGCCGTCGAAGTTGCCAATGGTCAGCGCTCCGCCGCGACAGGCGTCGGGAAGGGGGGCGCCGAGCGCGTGGATGAACGTTGCCATGGTGAAAAGCCGTTTAGCCCCGCCTCGAAGAGGCGGGTGGGCTGGACGTCACGTCCGCCCGCTTCTGCGAAGCGGGGCTAAACAAAGAATCAAACAGCCGCCTTGAGCGCCGCGACGGCGGCGTCATAGTTCGGCTCGCTCGTCACTTCCGACACGTATTCCACGTAAGTGACCTTGTTGTTCTTGTCGACCACGAACACCGCGCGGGCCAGCAGCGGGATCGGCAGGCCTTCGAGCAGCACTCCCCAGTTCTTGGCGAACGACATGTTGTGCACGTCCGACAGCGTTTGCATCGACGCGATCTTCTGATCGCCACAATAGCGCTTCTGCGCGAACGGCAGGTCGAGGCTGATCGTGTAGCAGGCGACCTGGTCCTTGAGGGACGCGATGGCGTCATCGAACTTCTTCGTCTCCAGGCTGCACACCGGCGTATCGAGCGAGGGGACGGCGCTAAACAGACGGGCCTTCTTGGGCGTCGTCGCCAGCGTGACGACTTCCAGCCCCTGCGTGACGCAGGCGAATTCCGGAGCGGCGGCGCCCGCCTTCACTTCCGTGCCGGCCAGGTTCTTCGGCGTTCCCTTGAACTTTACTTGATGAGCCATCAGTGAATCCTCCAGGTGGTTTGGCGAACGGGTGGCGAATCCCTCTCAATTTAGGAACGTTCGTAGCGAGCGTCCAACGCCTTGATCGTGCTCAGGTTCGCCCGTAGAATGGGCTGAGAAGTTTTCCCCGCAAGATTGGGAAAAGGTTAATTTTTGGCCTTTTCCCAATCTTGCGGGGAGAGGTACTAAGCACTCCTTTACTCACTCTCCCCAACCTATTAGAAAGGGTCCTCAATGTTGACTGTCGGTGATCGTTTTCCGCAGTACGCCGTCGATGCTTGCGTCGGTCTTGGCAAGGACGGTTTCAAGAAGCTGACGAACGAGACCTACAAGGGCACCTGGGTTTGCTACTTCTTCTATCCCAAGGACTTCACGTTTGTGTGTCCGACGGAGCTGGTGGAGTTCGGCAAGAAGATCAAGGAATTCAAAGAACGCGACTGCGATGTGGTTGCCGGCAGCACGGACAACGAGTTCAGTCATCAGGCCTGGCGCAATGCGCATGCCGATCTCAAGGACCTGCCGTACCCGATGATCAACGCCGCCAAGCTGGCGTTTGATCTGGGCATCGTGCATCCGGAAGCCAACGCGTGCTTGCGTGCGACGTTCCTGGTCGATCCGCAAGGCGTGATCCAGTGGGCGAGCGCGAATCCATTGCCGGTCGGCCGCAGCGTGCCGGAGGTGCTGCGCGTGCTGGACGCGATCCAGTCAGACGAGCTGTGCCCATGCAACTGGAAGCCAGGCGATCCGGGCTTGAAGGTGTAGTTGAAGTAGACGCGTCACCTAGACACGCGTCAAATTCGTCCGCTCGGCGGTTTAGCGCATCGTAT
>DASRSQ010000105.1:0-16611 GCA_035656475.1 Gemmataceae bacterium
ATTCGCGGAGCGCATTCTGACGGTGGTGCAAACGCTGCGCCTGCAAGGCCGCTCCGTGGTGAGCTACCTTCAGGAGGCCATCGCCGCCCATCGCTCAGCCCGCCAAAGCCCCAATCTGGTACTCGAAGGGTGAACGGTTACGCCAATTCATTATGGTCGCCCCGTTGGAAGCTGTGCGTCTCTCAATCGAAGTAAAGTCCACCTTGAAGTCCACGGACTTTGAGCAAATTCAAAATCAACAGAGCGCCATTCGTGAACTTCGCTTTGCGTGGACAGACGAGAACCGAAAAATGCTGTATACGGTGAATTGCACAGGAATGCCGCAGTTCATTTTTGCAATTGAATCGGAGTGCGCCAAAGATACGCTGGCGGAATGGTTTGCAAAAGAACCGCACCTTTGTGCAGTTTGCGTCATTGATAAATTCATTCTTCGACGCGATCCCGTCACGTTAGAAGTTGAATGCATCAATGCCAACAACGAGCAGATTGAGATTCTTCATTTCATCGAATTTCTACATTCAACCATTCGCAGGAGTGACCGGGAACTTCGCAGCCAAACTTACAATCCGGGAGATCCAATCTTTGGGCCTGATCTAGGCGCATACCTTACTTTCGATGTCCCATTTCCCCCGACTCGCGAAAAACTGTCGTAGAGCGCCAGGGATATCGGCGAAGCTAAGCCACCCGATATTTCTCCACAACTTCCTCATTCAACTCAATACCCAGCCCAGGCTCCTCCGGCACCGTGATGTCGCCGTCGACGACCGGGAACGTCTGCTTCGTCAGCGACCGCCGCAACGCGCCCTGCTCCACGCAATACTCGAAGTAATGCGTGTTCGGCAACGCCGCCACGAAGTGCAGCGACGCGGCGATGTTGATGCCGGTCTTGTACGAATGGTTGACGCACAACCGATGCCGGTCCGCTGCGTCCCAGCCCATGCGCTTCGAGCGCATCAGCCCGCCGACGCGCGTCACATCCACTTGCACCACGTCGATGCCGGCCTCCATCATGGCGACCATCTCCTTGACGTCGCAAATCTCCTCGCCGGCCGCGATCCGCATCGGCGGCGTGCTCGCGCACAGGCGGCGATAGCCGTCGATGTTGTCGGGATGCAACGGCTCCTCCAGCCAGGCGAGGTTGAACTCGGTGAACTGCTTGGCCCGGCGAATCGACGTCGCGGTGTCCCAGCACAGGCCGGCGTCGACCATCAACTCGGCCGTGGCCCCGATGCCCTTGCGGGCGGCCCGCACATGGGCGATGTCGCTCGCCTCGCTCTGGCCCATCGGGCCCCAGCCGAACTTGACCGCCTTGTAGCCCTGGCCGACGAGTTCACGGCCGATGCGTTCGGTCTCGTCGGGCGTGTCGCCGAAGAGGATGGAAGCGTAGGCGCGGAACTTCTTGCGAAAGCCGCCGCCGAGCAGTTGGTAGACAGGCCGCTTGACCGCCTTGCCGACAATGTCCCACAGGGCGATTTCGACGCCCGACATCGCCTGGATGACGGCCCCCTGTCGGCCGAAGAAGATGGTGCCTTCGTACATGCGATGAATGAGCCGATCGATCTCGAACGGATCCTGGCCGAGCACGCATTCAGCGAGCCCGCGCGAGATCTTGTGCGAGATCGGCGCGTCAACGATCGCCTTCGCGACTGCCGGCGACGAATCGACCTCGCCAACGCCGGTGATGCCTGCATCGGTGTGGACCTTGACAACGAGCGTGTCCTGACTGCCGTCGCAGCGCTCGTTGACAACAGGGAGGCGAAGATGGATCGCTTCGACCTTGGTGATTTTCATGATTCAACCAGGGAACAAGGAGAAAAGTGCTTGCGGTACAACATACGTCTGGACGCTCCCTGCACCAGGTGTCCCTGCAGCCGAGATCTACTCGATTTGCAAAAACCCCTGGATTTTACGCGGCGAACGGCCACGTGTACCTTTTGGGCGGGGGAGAGGGGGGCGCTGGCTGCATGAGTAACGAATACGCGACAACGACATTGACATGCCAAGGCGGCGTGCCATTGCGCCCTACCGTTTGCTCGGCGGCGCGGGCTGGCTCCAGGGCGCGACCGATGCTGGCGTTCCAACCGACGGCGGCGGCGACTTCGTCCAGTTGGCGGGATATGGCCAGGCTTTCCAGCAGCTATCGTAATAGTCACATTGGGGCGGATCCGATGGATTGCAAATCGGCCGTGGGCAGCCGCGCTTCCAGTTGACCCGCGGCGGACCATCCGCGACAGGACGATAAGGCGCGCACCCACCCGCCTGGCACGCTGGTTGCGCCGCAAGCGGTGCAGGCAAGACTGGCGAAGGCGCCTGGGCGCGGACCGTCGTGGCCGTTGCCAGCAAGCCGATCATCATCAGGACGCGAACGAATCTCATGGCTGCTCTCCAATGCTCTCGGCTATAAGGAGTCAGGTAGTTGGCCAAAGAGATGTGAGATTAACCGAATTGATTTGATCTTGTCTACGCCGCTTGCGTATTTCTACTTTTTGGGGCACGTCAATTTCGCTGCCCTCTATCTGCGATTGGTAAATCCAGCGTCTCCCCGGGCGCCCAGCTTTCCCGGAAAAGATGACGACGCGCTGCAAACTGACATTGCAATCCTGCGCATTTCGCTTATACACGCCGCCAATCGTAACTATTTTCACTGCGGGTTTCGCCGATGGCACTGGCGGTACGACGCCTGGCTTGGATTTTAGGCACGACGCTCTTCGCTTGCCTTGCGGGCTGCTGGGGCGGGTCGCAGAATCCTAGCTATTTTCCCTATCTCTTGCCGTCGGGCGATGTGATCAAGACGCACGCCAAGCCGATCGGGCCGGGCTACTACGCGAACTTCGATCCGCATGCGGTCGACCTCGCGGTCGAGCCGCAGACGATGACGAGCCAGGTCGGGTCGCAGGTCGTAATCCTGGCCACGGTGCGCGACGAGAAGGGTGTGCCGCGTCGGCAACGGCGCGTTGAATGGAAAGTCACCAACGGCAATCTCATCGAAGTCGACGAAGCGGGTTGCTTGCCAGGTCGCGGCGGCGTCGAGGGGAACAGTGCCTGGAGCTTCACTGCGCACGACGAGAATCGCATCAGCCGGGGCAATGCCAACAAGGCCGACGACATCATGGTGCGGCCCGGCCAGACCTGGTGCGTCGTCAGCTCGCCCGTCGAAGGGGACACGCATGTTCAGGTGGTTGTGCCGGGCATCTTCAACTGGGACAAGCGCATGAAGACGACGGTCGTCCGCTGGGTGGACGCCGTCTGGGAGTTTCCGTCGCGCGCGGTCGCGAAGTTTGGCACCGAGCATGAATTCGTGACGAAGATCGCGAAGTTCACGACGCGCGAGCCGCTCGCGAAGTATCGGGTGCGTTACAAGATCATTGACGGTCCGCCGGCGGCGTTTCTGCCGAGCCGGGCCCAGGAACAGGTGGCGATCAGCGACCTGAGCGGCCTGGCGAAGGTGAAGATCGCGCAGCTCTCGCCCGCTTCAGGTGTCAATCGCGTGAGTGTCGAGATCATTCGGCCGCCGGATCCGACGACGCCATCGGGCTCGGGCGTGTCGATCGTGACGGGAGAGACGTCGATCGAATGGCTGGCGCCGGACGTGAAGCTTGCTCACAGTGGCCCGCCGAGCGCGGCGGTGAACCAGAATGTCACCTACACGACGACGGTGCGCAACGAGGGACGCGTCGACAGCCAGTTCGTGGAACTGACGTTGCCCGTGCCCGACGGCATGGAATTCGTCAGCTCGAATCCGCCGTCGCAGGTCAAGAATAACGCGCTGTTCTTCGCGTTCGCCCCGATGACCGTCGGCCAGACGTACACGGCGATGACGACGTTCCGCGCCAGGCAGGCGGGCAACGTCAAGAGCATTGCTCTGATGAAAACCGCCGAGGGCGTGACCGCGCAGGCGGAGGCGAACACGCTGATCACCGCGCCGGGACTCAAGGTCGAGCTGCAGGCGCCGAAAACAGGTTTCGTCAATGCGCCGGTAACCTACTCGATCAACCTGACCAATACTGGCAGCGGCGACCTCGGCGAAGTCAAGATCATGGCCCAGTTCGATCCTGGGCTGGAGCACGACACGATCAAGAATCCCGCCAACGACCCCAAGCTCAATCTTCTGACCTCGAGCATCAACGGTCTCAAGGCGGGCGAGACGGTCAAGGCCGAGAGCCTCACGTTGACGCCGCGCCGGGCCGGGCAGTTCAGCGTGCGCGTCACGGCGACCGGCGGTGGCCTGCAGGCACAGGATCAGCACATCCTGACCGTGAGCCAGCCGAAGGTGTCGATCGACGTGCAAGGACCGGACAAGCGCTACGTCGGCCGGCCGGCGGAGTATCGCATCATCGTCAAGAACGACGGCGACGTCGATCAGACCGGCATCGTGGTGCGCGACAAGTTGCCTCCCGAGCTGGCGTTCAAGATCGCCAGCAACGGCGGCACGTATGCGGCAGGCGAGGTTACCTGGAACGTCGGCACGCTGCGTCCCGGCCAACAGGTCGCGCTCGATCTCGTGACCGAGTGTCAGAAGGCGACGCCGGTTGCACAGCTCGTTACCTCGATAACTGCCGACGGCAACTACCGCGAGGACCGCGTCAGCAAGCTGCAGATTGACGGCATCGCTGCCATCCAGATGAAGATGGCCGACGACGTCGATCCGGTCGAGGTCGGCAAGAACGCGGTCTATCGCCTGACCCTGACCAACACCGGCTCGGCGCCGGCGACCAAGATCGTCGTCAAGGGAACCGCGTCCGACATTCTCGACATCGTGGACGCGACCGGTCCGACCAAGGGCGCGGTCGCGGGCAAGGTCGTGACGTTCGGTGTCGTGGATATGTTGCAACCGAACCAGAAGATCGTGTTCACCTTCCAGTGCAAGGCGCTGAAGACAGGAGACGCTCGCTTCCGCGTGGAGTACACGAGCAACCTGAACGAGACGCCAATCCGCGAAGAGGAGCCGACGATGCTCGTGCCGCCATTGGCGAATCCGGTGCCTGGCGCGCCAATGGGCGCCATTCCGCCGCCACCTGGCGGAGGGGTGCCAATGCCGCTGCCGAAGAATTGATCCATTCCTGATAATCGCATGGCAACGACATTGCCGTGCGCATTCCCTTCTGCCAAAATCCAGGAACGGTTATTGTCCGCCTGAGGGCTTTGGATTAGGATCGAAGCAGGTTTCGCAGTGCAATCGCCTGTCGCCAATCTTCACCTTTGGAGGCTACCATGTTGCCAGCCAGGTTGCGAATCGCATTGCTCTTCGCCGCGGCACTTGCAGGCATTTGCGTCGTGCGAACACAGGCGCAGGATGGGAACAAGCTGAAGGCGCTGATCCAGGATCGACTCGCGACGGCGGTCGAATTGGAGAAGGTGGCGACGGTCCGCTTCATGAACGGCCAGGGAAGTGTCCAGGAATTGATGGATGCGCGCCGCATCGCCTTCGAGGCAGAGCTGGAGGCAAGCACCACGGCAAAAGCACGGATGGCGGCACTGGAGAAATACCAGGCCAAGATGAAGGAAGCCGAGTCCCTTGCCAAAGCTCGGTTTGAGGCCGGGCAGGCGCCTCAGGCTCTTCTCCTGACTGCCAAGGCCGAACGGCTTCGCATCGAAATCGCCATCGAGAAGGCAAAAATGGCCAAAGCGCCAAAGGCCGCTGGCGAGGCGAAGGGGCAGGCTTACCAGGCGACGATCAAGGCCCACGAATCGGTGCGGGTTTTCGCGCAGGTTTCGGGAACGCTCAAGAAGCAAACGCTCGACATTGGCGACCGGGTGCAGCGCGGCCAGATGCTAGCCGTCCTGGATGTGCCGACGCTGGAAGCATCGCTCAAGCACGGTCGGGCTGTGCTGGACCTGGCGAAGGCGCGGATGCTGGAATCCAGGGCCAAGCTCGTTGCCGCCAATGCCGAGGTGGAAGCGGCCAAGGCCGGAATCGGGCAGGCCGAGGCCAAGGCCAAGACCGCGGAGGCGAACACTCGCTTGCACGCCGCCCAGCTCGAGCGCATGAAGAAGTTGTTCGCGGACAGGGTGACCGATCAGAAAACGGTGGATGAAGCCAAGGGAAAATTCGAGGTTGCGGAGCAAACCGAGCGGGCGGCCAAGGCGCAATGGGCCATGGTCAAGGCCGATCTCGTGGCGGTCCAGGCCAGGCTTGACCAGGTCAAGGCCGATCTGGTCGCGCGCGAGGCGGGCATCAACGTGGCGGCGGCGAGCCTGGAGAAGCTCAACGTCCAGCAGTCGTTTGCCAATGTCACTGCTCCTTTCGACGGCATCATCACACAACGCGGCTACCAGGTGGGAGACTTCATCCGCTCGGCCGAAAACCGAGGCAATGATCCGGCGGTCTTCACCATTCAGCGTACCGACCACCTGCGCGTGCTGGTCCCGATTCCCGAGCGCGACGTTCCGTTCATCACGCCGGGCATGGCGGCGGATGTGGAAATCGACGCGTTCCCGAAGAAGACCTGGGCCAGCAAGATTGCCCGCGTGGCCGGCGTCATCGATCGCAAGACCGGCACCATGCTGGTGGAAATCGAAATACCGAACCCAGCTGGCAACATCATTCCCGGCATGACCGGCCGAGCGACCATCCATCTGGAGCGACGTTGATCTCGACAAAAGGTTTCACACACCCTACTTCCAGGTGCCCCGGGATTTGGGTGAATTATCAGGCATGCACAGGAGGGGCGTGATCAGCGACGGGCTGAAACGCCAGTGGTAGACGGACGGTGAAGGTGCTGCCAACGCCTGGCTGGCTGGTGACGCTGATCTCGCCGTCGAGGGCGCGCACGATCGATTGACAGATGCTCAGGCCAAGACCGTAGCCCGCGCAATCGGTCTCGCGCGAACGCGCCTTGTCGGCGCGATAAAAACGCTCGAAGATGCGCGGCTCCACATCGCGATCGATCCCAACGCCGGTGTCCTCCACCGTCAAAATGGCGCTGGACTTGTCTGTGCTCAATCGAACCGTCACGCTGCCGGGATTGCGGTTGTACTTGATGGCGTTGTCGATGAGGTTGCGGACGACCTGGCGCAGGTGAAACTCATCGCCGGGAACCATTGCAGAGGTCAACTCGGCAGCCGTCAGCTGCACGCCTTGCAACTCAGCCACGGCGCCGAACATGTCGACTGATTCGCGCACGATCTTGTCCAGACGCGTGACCTGATTACGACCTGCCAGTCGCCCCGCGTCCCCTTCCGCCAGGATCAGCAGGCGATTGACGAGGCCGCCCAGGCGACCGATTTCCTCGGTTACGTCCGCCAGTACCGCCGCATATTCCTCGGGGGATCGGCTGCGATTGAGCGCGACCTCGACGGAGCTGCGGATCGCGGCCAGCGGGCTGCGCAATTCATGGGCGGCGTTGGCGACGAAATCGCGGTTCTGATCGATGTGCCGCGCCAGGCGATCGAGCATGCTGTTGATGGTGGCCGACAATTGATCGAGCTCATCGCCGGTGCCGCGGATCGGCAGGCGCTCGTTGAGGTTGCTCGGTTGCAGATGGGCAGTGGTCGCAATGATCTGGGAGATAGGCCGGGTGGCGCGCATGGCGATCAGGTAGGCCCCCAGCGGCGCCGCCAGCAGGATAGAGATGCTCGCCAGCAGAATGGCGCGATTGAGGACGGCGACGTCCTCGAGCAGTTCGCTTTGCAAGAAGCCGCAGCGGGCGATGTAAACGTCGCCCGACGGGGGAAAAAGCTTGCGTTCGAAGACTCGATGTTTCTTTTCATCGCCGTCGAATGGTCCCTTGAAATCGCCTTCGAAAATCGGAGGAGGCAAGGGGGGCGCGTCGTCGTTGCCCCAGATGAGTTTCCTGTCGCTGTCGTAGAGCTGGATGAACAGGCTGCGATTCTTGTTGGCCTTGACCTTGTCGCTGAGTTCGCGTGCGAGTCTCGCGGCCGGGCGCGATTCGAGCCGGGCAACCATGAGGTTGACATCTTCCATGCTGTCCATCAGGAATTGATCATAGCTGTGGATGAGAGCGTGTTGTTCGACCTCGCGCACCGCGACGTTGGTGGCGACGACCATGACGAAGACGACGAGCGTGGTCCAGAGCACGAGACGGAAGCGCAGGGTATAGAGGATGTCCCTAAGCCGAAACCCGTAGCGCATAGCCGCGCCCTCGCACGGTGTGGATGAGCGGCTCCTTGCTGCCGCGCTGCAGCTTGGTGCGCAAGCGATTGATGTGCACCTCGATGACGTTCGTGGTGCCTTCCCAGTCGGACTCCCACAGGCTTTCGCAGAGCATCTTGCGCGTGACGACTTGGCCCGCGTGGCGCATGAGCATTTCGAGAATGCTGAACTCGGTCGGCGTCAGGTCGATCTCGATGCCGCTGCTAGTGACGCGCCGCGTCGGCAGATCGAGAGTCAGTTCGCCGACCTGCAGGACCGCCGATGGCTTGATATTCGAGCGCCGCGACAGCGCCTCCAGACGCGCGAGCAGCTCCGCCATCTGGAACGGCTTGACGAGATAGTCGTCGCCGCCTTTCTTCAGGCCGGTGACGCGATCATCCACGGACCCGAGCGCGGTGAGGATGAGGACGGGCGTGTTGATGCCGTCCTTGCGAATCTTCTCCAGAAGAACCAGGCCCGGCTCACCGGGAAGGAGCAAATCGAGGACAATGACGTCATGCTTCTGACCGCGCGCCGCGTCGAGGCCGAGCAAACCATCCTTGACCCATGTGCATTGATGCCCGGCTTCGCCGAGTCCCTTCTGCACCGCCTTGCCGATCACCGGATCATCTTCAATGACCAGTATGTCCATCGCACGGACCCTGAAAAGAGTGGGCTACTTCAGTCAGTTTAATCGAAAAATACCTATCCTGGAAGTGATGCTCGCCAGTTACTATTTGGTAATGTTCATTGATGCCAGGGCCCGGTGAACTGGCTGTAAACCTTTTTGAACTGCCGTTCATGCCAGACCGGCGCTGCCGGATAGCCTTCCTGCCCTAGCGCATCGACCGCGACGATCCAGTAGCGGCACGTCTCCTTCCCCGCCTTGGCATCGGTGAAATACGGATCGCGGATCGGTTCCGGCGTCACGCGCGTCACCTTCTGCCCTGGCCCATTGATGCGCGGCGACTCCATGCGGTAGACGCGATAGCCCTTGATTCCTTCTTCATGGTTGCGCCGCCAGGCGAGCTGGCACTTCGTCCCCTCTTCCTTCGCGAAGACCCACTGCGGCGCCGACGGAATCGTCAGCGCGTACGGCCCGCCGCCCGACTCGGCGCCGAGCTTGTTCACCGCGCGCACTCGATACGCGTAAACCGCATAGCGGTACGGCTTGCCCGTGTCATTGAGTTGCTTCGCTCCAAAGCGATGCTTGAACAGCGGCTGCTCGACGCTGACCGGCTTGGTCAGATCGATGGTGTCGTCAAGAAACATCGCCTTCGCAATCGGCTCCTTGGTCAGCTTCACGAATTTGCCAATCGCCTTGATCGCGCCGACGCTGGGTTGCTCGAGCGGCAGCGTGTCGGTGCGCAGGCGCACGATCTCGTCCTCGCTGAAGACTTCGACCGGCGCCCGCTCGACGTGATAGCCGAGGATGTCCTTCATCTTCGGCGCCGGCCAGAAGAGGGCGACGCGCTTCTCGCTCAGCACAGAGGCAATGACGTCCTCGACAAGTGGCGGTTTGTCGCGCGTCACCTTCGCGCTCGGCGCCGCATTCTTCCCGCGGGCATCGTAGCGATAGGTCCAGATCTGCTGTTCGCGGTCGACGCCCGGAATCTTCTGCGGCGGGTTGACGTAGTTCTCCATCAGGATCACATTCTGGTCCGGAATCGCGACCATGATGCGGCGCCGTTGCCCACCCCCCGGCGGCTCGACCTTCGGCTCCATCTTCTTCCACGTGTTCTTCGTGTGCTCATAGACCCACGTCTCGTAGTGCCAGGCCTCCGCGCCGCCTTTCTCGCCGGCTGCGCGAATGGATGCAACGATCACATCGTTGACTTCGTCGTACGCCAGCACCGCGTCGTTCTCCTTCGTCGGCGGCTGCACGGCTGGCTTGAGGTCGGTCCATTCGTTCTTGGCAAGATCGTACGCCCACGTGTGCGGATCGTCGCTGAACTGACTGCCGAACAGGACATGCTTCTTGAGCGTCTTGTGATACGCCATGTTGCCGGCGGAGCGCCCCGCGGGTTCCTTCTTGGGGAACATGCGTTTGAAACTGTTGTCGTATGGATCGTAGACGATGGTGCCGTCCTGCCCGCCCTCGCCGCCGAAGATGACGGCGACCTGGGTGTCACTATCCCACGACGCGCACCGCAACGGTGCGGGCCGCGGCGTCGGCACGGGACGCATGTCGCGCCAGGTGTTCGTGTTTACGTCGTAGCTCCACACCGAGGAATTGTTGAGATAGTTCTCGCGGAACCAGTGCCAGCCGTGATTTCCGCTGAAGGCGGGGAAACGCAGGAAGCGGCCGCCGATCGGGTCGAACAGGTTCTGAGCATTGCAGCACGCGCCCGGCGGCGACGTGTTCGGCTCCTTCAGCGTCCACTTGGCGGTCGCTGGATCGAACGTCCACGTCTCCGCGTTCTGTTCGCCGCCTCCGCCTTGATTGTGGCCGGCCCAGCGAATGACGAGCTTCGTTTTCGGATCGTAGCCGAACGAACCTTCGTAGCCGAGCATCGGCGAGAGCGGCGCCTCCTTGAGCGGGCTGCGCTTGACCCAGGTGTTCGGCGCCTGGTCCTGAAGCGAGACCACCTGGGCTAATGCGGCGTGCGCGAGCGTTATGCTGACAACGATAGCAATGAAGATGCGTTGCATGCAAGCCCCCCGGCTGGCAATGGATCGATGTGGTGAGATAGCGTCCATTGTACGACTGGCAGCGCGTCCAACACCGATTCTTGACGGGCCGCGACATGTTCATACGATTCTCGTCGCTACCACCATTTCGCGGACTTCACGGAGTCTACACATGATCCGATATCTGCCCGCTGCGCTCATTGTCCTTTCGATCACCGCGCCCCGCGTTTCGGCGTGGAATGCCATCGGACACATGGTGGTGTCCAAACTCGCCTACAATCAGCTCGATGCGAAGCGGCAGGTCGCGCTCTACAAGTTGCTCAAGAATCACCCGCATTACAAGGAGTTCCTCGCGGCGGGGCGGCCGACGGAGATCGAAAGCGAAGTCGAGTGGGTCGTCCTCCGTTCGTCGGTCTGGCCCGACTGGATTCGGCCGCGCAAGAATGACAAGCGCGGTGTTTCCACCTATCATCGCGGCGAGGAGCATTACGTCACCAATCCGTTCATCGATCCGAAGGACGCCAAGCTCTTCTTCGCCCAGAAGTTCGTCAATCCCGATACGGCAAGCATCATTACCGCTCTCAAGCAGCGCTCGAACGATCTGAAGACCAAGAACGCCTCGCTCGAGGACCGGGCCGTCGCAGCGTGCTGGATCTTTCACCTTGTCGGCGACATTCATCAGCCGTTGCACAATGCGTCGTACTTCTCGAACGCCCCGGCGTTCAAGAACGGCGACCTGGGGGGCAACAAATTTGCGATCAAGGCCGACGGCCGCAAATGGCGGCTGCACACCTACTGGGACGATCTGCTCGGCGAGGACTCCGACTACAGCGACGATTCGTCGGCCCATCAGACGGCTCTCTATCGGGAAGCCATCAAGGTCGCCGAGAGCTTGCGCGGCATTAAGCTTACTGATGCGGACAAGACGGACCTTGAGAAGAATCTGACGTTCGAAAGCTGGTCGCGCGAAGGGTTCGAACTGGCGAAGTCGGTGTGTTATCGCAAGGGGGATGGCAGCGGCTTGCTGACGCCGGTCGAGGCGAAGTTCAACGGCGCCATTCCGGACGAGGCGGAGGAGGTCGGCAAGCAATATATCCAGAACGCTCGCGCCCTGGCGGAACGCCGGGTGACGATGGCGGGCAAACGCCTGGCGGATCGGCTGCGCGATTTGTTGACGCCGTGAGTTAGCGCGCGAATGTGGTGGCACGGGGCGCTAAACCGCCGAGCGGACGATCGCGACGCTTGGCTGGCGTATCGATCTTGCATCTATCCGATGAGACGCCGAATCGGCGTCCCTTCACTGAAACGCACGGTGCGACCGATCGGCGTTTGCATCAGACGCCCGTACTCGATGCCGAGCGCGCTCATCACCGTGGCGTGGATGTCCTCGATGTTGACGGGATCCGTCGGCTCGCGCCGGCCTTCGGGGTCGGTGGCGCCGATGGCGAGGCCGCCGCGCAGGCCGCCGCCGGCGAGGATGACGCTGAAGCCGTTGGGCCAGTGGTCGCGGCCGCCGAGGCGATTGATTGTCGGCGTGCGGCCGAACTCGCCGGCGCAGATCACAACGGTGCGGCGCAGTAGCTGTCGCTCCTTCAGGTCGCGGATCAACCCGGCGAATGCCGGGTCGAGGATCGCGGCCTGTGTGCGGCATCCCTCGTGATTATCCGCGTGCGTATCCCAGCCCGACAGCGTCACCTCCACGCAGCGCACGCCGACTTCGATCAAGCGCCGCGCAGCCAGGCAGCCCCGGCCAAAGGCGGTATCGCCATAGGCGCCTCGCAAGCGGGCCGACTCGCGGCTTACATCGAACGCTTGCAGTTGCTCGGACGTCATCATGGCCCGGGCGCGATTCATGGTCGCCTGATGCTGCGTCGCCTCCACGCGTCCCCGGCGTCGCTGGGCAAACGCGCCCTCGACCACGGCAAGATCGCGACTACGCTGGACGTCGCGCTCGGACGAGACGCGCGAAGTCACATCGGGGACGCGCTGCAGCGGATCGCCGGTGCGGAAAGCGTCGAACGGATCGCCGAGGAAACCGCCGCGGCCGGGCCATTGGTTCGGGATGATCGAAATGTGGCGCGGAATCTCAGTGCCGGCAATCGCGAGCTGATGGGCGCAGATCGCGCCGATCGACGGATGCACAACTGTCGGGTCCGGGCGATGTCCCGTCTTCACCGTATAGGTGCCGCGCTCGTGGTCCCCTTCCCGGCTCATGACCGAGCGGATGACGGCAAGCGACTCCATCTGCTCGGCCAGCAATGGATAGGTGTCGGCGAACTGGATGCCACGGACCGCGGTGTCGACGGCACGCGTGTCGCCGGCGATGGCGGTGCCGGGATGCGGATCGAACGTTTCGAGCTGGCTGGGGCCGCCGCCGAGCCAGAGCAGAATGACCGACTGTGCGGGCTCACGGCGCGGATTGTCGTCATCGGCTCGCGCCAGGATTTCGCTGATGGGCGTGAGCCAGGCCGCGCCCGCCAGGCTGGCGCCGACGACGAAGTTGCGTCGAGAAATCAATGGTTCCATGAGAACTCCGTCGAGTTGATCAAGGCCCAGACCATGTCTTCCATGCGGCGAGATCGCTCATTGCCCGTCGTGCCCGCGAGCCGATTTTGAAAATGCGCCGCCTCGCGTGGCGTCGGTTCGCGCGTCAGCACCGCGAGATAGGCGGTGCGGACGGCGGCCTGATCATCGGGCGCTTGCCAGCCAATGCGGGTGGCGGCGGTGAAGATCCCTTCCTTGGTGCGATCGTGCACGAGCTCGCCGTTCATCAGCAGCAGGCGCTGCGGGATGGTGCCGCCGCGATTTTCGAACTCGTCCTCGCCAATGTCGCCGTAGCGCGTGATGAAGTCATTGCGGGCGCCAAGCGTCATTACACGGATCAGGATGTGCGTGTCGGCATCGAGTGTCGTAAGCGACGACGCCTGCTGGACGCTGCCGACGACCTGTTCGGGCCGCAGTCGCGTGAGCGGAAACGCGGCCCATGCCTCCTCGTGCTTCTCGGTGATCTCGTGGTCGGCGGCGCTGTCGCGCTGAAACGCCTGCGTGGCGGCGATGGCCCGGATCAGCCGGCGCAGATCGTATTGATGGGCAACGAAGTCGTCGGCAAGCAGGCGCAGCGCCGCGGGGACCTCCTCAATGGAGGAGACGTCGTCCACCTTGGCGAGCATCGGCCGGCCGAACATCAGCGCCCAGATGCGATTGACGGTGACGCGCGCGAAGTACGGATTCTGCGGATGCGTGATCCACGTCGCGAGTTGCTGGCGACGCGTCCCCTCCGCCGGCACGAGGTCCGGCCGGAACGGCACGCGCGGCTCGATCGTCTGCATTTCGCCGGTCTTGCGATTCTCCAGCCTAAGCTCGCCATCGCCATCGTGGATGCCGGTGAAGCCTTGATGCGTCTGGCCGAAATAGGCAGCGAGGCCCTGGAAATCTGTCTGCTTCCATTCCTCGAACGGATGATTGTGGCACTGGGCGCAATCGAGGCGAATGCCGAGGAAGGCACGCGTGACGCGGGCGGCCAGACGTTCGGGATTCGGCTGGTTCTTCTGGTTCTGTTCGACCGTGACGGTGATGAAATTGGTCGCGGGCTTGTCGGTCCACAGCCCCTCGGATGCGATCACGTTGCGCACGAGCTGATCGTACGGCCGATGGTTCGCGAATTCCTCCGCCAGCCAGGAGACGAAACGCCGCCGGCGAAAGACGATGAACGGGCCATCCTCGGTGCCTACGTAAACACGGGCGAAGCGTTCGGCGAGAAAGTCGGACGAGCGGCGATCGCGGAGGATGCCCTCGAGCCACCATTGCAGGCGTTGCTTGCCGTCGTAGGCTTCGAACTGGCGGATCTCCTGGAGCGACGGGATCGTGCCCATCAACGCGAGATGCAGGCGGCGAGCGATGGTCAAATCGTCGGCACGCCGGGCGGGTTGCAGGAGGTCCCCATCGCGGGCAATGCCGGCTTCGATACTTGCATCGACCTTTTTGACCAGCGTGACAAAATCGCCAGCCTCGAACGGGGCCGCATCGAAATCCTTGACATGCGTCGGCACCGGTGGCGGAAACAAAGCGGCGCGCACGCCGATGATGCCGCTCAGGAGGACGCCGATGAAGAAGAGGTTACGCAGCCACATGCGAGTACTACCGGTCGGTTGCGCGAAGGTTTCAATCAAAGGATGAAGGATGAAGGCGGAAGGATGGATGGAGATCGATTCGACCTCCTCATTCTTTCTCGATTGTACCTTGCAAATCGGCGCGACACGATCAGGCTGCATAATTCGTGAAATCCGCAATGAACGATGCCTGCGCCGAAGCGCCCGGCCCCCGAATGTTCAGCCCTCACCCCAGCCCCTCTCCCACAGGGAGAGGGGAGAATCGATGCTTCCGCGTGTGATAGGATTGAAACACCGCGCGAATCTGACGAGTAGCATCTCGCATGCATAGCACCGATCCCGCTGTCGAAGAACCGATCCTCGCTCAGGTGGTCCTGGCCCGGGTCGTGCCCGCGGAACCGATTCAGGCCGAGCTGGTCCCGTACGCCATCCCTGTCGAAAAGCCGAAGCCGCTCACCTTCCTCGGCGCCATTGTCCTCATCATCAACGGCATTGGCTCAGTGTGGGAATGGTGTTTCGGCTTCGTGTCGCTGCTCGTGTTCCTCGCGGTGCTGGCCGCGGTGCCGATCCTGCAATTCCTCAGCCTGGGCTACTTGCTCGAGGCAAGCGCCCGCATCGCCCGCACGGGGCGGATCCGTGACGGCTTCATCGGCGTGCGCATCGCGGCGCGGGCCGGCGGATTCGTGATCGGCACCTGGCTGATGCTGTTGCCGCTTCGGCTGGTGTCGTCCCTCTGGCTGTCGGCGCAAATCATCGAGGCGGACAGCACGATCGCCCACGGCTGGGACATTGGGCTCAACATCCTCACCATCCTGATGCTGATCCACATCGCGTTCGCCTGGGCCGCGGGCGGCAAGCTGCGGCACTTCCTCTTCCCGTTCGCCAATCCGATCCTGGTCGCCTTCAAGATCGCCCGCGGCGGCTTCTGGGCCAAGAGCCGCGACGCCGTATGGGAGTTCGCGGCGTCGCTCCGGCTGCCGTATTACTTCTGGCTTGGCTTCCGCGGCTTCTGGGGCGGTCTGATGTGGATCGTCTGGCCGGTGACAATGCTCGCCTTCGGACGGCATGTCCCCATCCTCGGCTTCATTGGCGCGGTCATGCTGATGGTGGTCCTACTCTACGTGCCGTTCCTGCAACTGCGCTTTGCGGTGAAGAATCGGTTCTGGGCATTCTTCGAGCTGGGCGCCGTCCGTCGCCTCTTTCGGCGGGCGCCGATCGCGCTGGCGTTTTCCTTCTTCATCACCTTGCTGTTCGCGGTGCCGTTGTATCTACTGAAAATTGAGATGATTCCGCGCGAGGCGGCGTGGCTGCCGAGCCTGGTGTTCATTCTGTTCATGTTCCCGGCACGGATCCTGACGGGTTGGGCGTTCGGGCGGGCGCTGCGGCGCAAGACGCCGCGCAACTGGTTCTTCCGCTGGACGAGCCGCTTCTTCATGCTGGCGGTGACGTTTGTGTACGTCGTGATCGTGTACTTCTCGCAGTTCGCCGCGTGGGAAGGGATCTGGAGCCTGTACGAGCAACACGCGTTTCTCTTGCCGGTGCCGTTTTTGGCGATGTGATCGCGCAAAAAAAAGGAACGCACGCGTCTTTCCCGCGCGTGCGTTCCTGTTTGCCTGGCGCAATTAGCGGGCGCCGGCGGCCTCTTCTTTCCACTCGCGACGGGTTTGATCCACGTCTTTGTTCAGATGAATCTTGTCATCGATGTTCGCGACCCAGCTCGTCGGGATGAAGTGGTGCTTGCCGCCTGAATCCGGATCGTTCTTGGTCAGCTTGATCGAG
>DASRSQ010000106.1:0-6284 GCA_035656475.1 Gemmataceae bacterium
ATGGTCTCACCGAGGTCAATCCGATGCGTCTCATTGACGCCGCGACGGGTGGACCGATTGGCGCTGTTCCCGGATCGCCCAAGTTCAACGAAATCCTGATGCTCTACAACTACCGATACGGTGGCAAGGCTGGTTTGACATTACCACTGTTCGGAGCCGGCGCTCCTGCCCCCGTCGGCGTTGCGCAAAACTTCTTGCCCACCCCCACAGTCATACCGCCGCCGTGGTACTCGTACATCGATGCGGACGGCCTGGGCGCCGATCCCACGGGCAAGCTCGTCGGCACCTATCCCGCCCTCGTCGGCGTCGGCACGACGACCTCCGCAGGCGGCGTCGCGGTCGGCGCGACCTCCATAACCGTGGCGGCATTCTCCGGCAAATCCAATAGCGGCTTCCCCTGGAACATCATGCCCGGCGTCACCGTCGTCATCGATACCGGCGCCAACGCGGAAATCGTCACCGTCGCCACCGCCAACCCCGCAAGCTCGTCATTCACGTTCAGCCCGCCGCTCGCACTGGCTCATGGCGCGGGAACGGCCGTCGCTATCGGCGGCTCGTACTTCGGTTTCCCGACCTTCCCCACCGGTTGGAGCAATACCGCTGCCACGCTCACGGGGGAAATCACCAACGCTCCGCTGGCGTTCAATCTGCAAAAGCCGACGTTACCAAATATCCG
The DNA here is from genome assembly GCA_035656475.1 of Gemmataceae bacterium. Lineage (GTDB taxonomy): Bacteria > Planctomycetota > Planctomycetia > Gemmatales > Gemmataceae > SIAQ01. The sequence continues at coordinate 677 of DASRSQ010000106.1, forward strand.
CTCGACGCCGTCGCAGATGGAAGCGGTGTTGCGCTGGGGCGCCACCAACAGCCCAGCCCTGACGAGCGACATCTTCAAGCTGATGCCGCAATGCTTCAGCGATCCGCGTTTTCGCAACAAGGTGACGACGGAGAGCTGGTCGTTCGACCGCATCCATGCCTCGCCGGTGATCGCGTTCGATCCGCTGAACCCACCGGTGACCGGCAATTACACGCTGGTGCCGCCGAACCTTTATCCGAAGCTGGCCGCTGCCAAGGTGACCGTTCCTGCCACAAGCCCGTCGCCGAGCGGCTACACCGCGCCGGGCCCTGATTTCACTGGCACGGTGCCGATGGCCCAGAACAATGATTTCATTCCGACCGACTGGCGCTCGAACCTCGGCATGATGCTGCGGCTCAATCTGAATCGGCCGCTAACGAATTATCCCTATCCGCCCGCCGGCGGCAGCACGGTCATTTCGACTGCCGCGGACATCGCCACGTATAAGGTCGCCCTCGCCGATCGGCAGCGCTTCGCCCTGGACATCTACACCGCCCTGCTGCGCGTGACGGGCGCCCAGGACCCGAATTCTCTGCTCCCTGCGAAACTCGCCACGCTGTTGCCGACCGATCCCAACTACATGGCGGCCCGCTGGCTTGCCCAGCTGGCGGTCAACATGGTCGACTACATCGACAACGACGACTACGTCACCTCGTGGAACTGGAATGCCGGCGCCATTGCCGGCGGAGCCACGAATCTTACCAGCGAATTCGTCTTCGGCACCGAACTGCCTCGCCTGGTTCTCAATGAAATCTATGGCCAGTACGACGATGACGGCATGGATCCGTCGATTTATTCGACTCCGCAGAGCACGAAGCAGGCGGCGCCGAAGGCGTCCGCGTTCAACCTGAATGTCTGGGCGGAATTGCACAATCCATTCTTTTCGACGCCCGCGGGCGCCGTGTTCCCGTACGACGGCGGGACGGCGATGCTGCAGAACGCGGCCGGCGGTTTCCCGGTGTATCGGATCACGGTCTGCTGGTCGAATGCCGCCTTGAGCGCTTTGATGCGTGATCCTGCCAATAACATGGGGGACCCCGGCGTCGCGAACACATTATTCACTTGCAGCGATTGGGGCTCGGTTGCCGGGACACAGCAGGTCCTCCCCGCTAACGGTGCATTCAATTCGCCACTCAACAAAAAGGCGATCACCACCGCCTCGGAGGCGGGCAATACGGTCACGATCACGACCAGCGCGGCCCACGGTTTCAATGTCGGTCAAAAGGTCGTCATCGCGGGGGTCGCCAATGCCAGCTACAACGGCACCTACACAATCGCGACCGTGCCGAGCGCCACCACCTTCACCGTCAACAACCTGACGGCCGGCCTGCCCGCCGACAGCGCCGGCGGCGGCTTCGCCTACATGGGCACCAACAACGGCTTCTACGTCATTGGTCCGAATGCAACGACGACCAGCAATCCACTCTTCATGCCCCCGTACGATCCGTATATCCCCACGACCTGGTCATCGCCGTCGATGAAGAAGACATTTGGCATCACCGCGACGCCACAGCCCATCACCGTCGTGTTGCAGCGCCTGGCAGTCCCGCATCTGCCGCCACAACCTAACCCGGCGCTGGCCTTGTACAATCCGTACATCACCGTCGATTACATGGACAATATCCCTATCAATGACGGCCGGGTGTACGACGGCGCGGGCGTGAAGGCGCCGGCGCCAAACGCCGTCACCGCGTTCACCTCCTTCGGACGAAGGCAGCCGTACGCCGCCGAGCGCACCACGCAAGTTGTCGCGCAGACGGGCACGGTGCCGCCCTCGCTTGCCCAGAACTCGTTTTTCCAGCACAATGTTGGCGCCACCACTCCGTTCGATTGGCTCGTCCATCTCGACCGGGCGCCGATCAATGTGACGGAACTGCGCCATGTCTGCGCGTTCAAGCCGCACGAATTGACGCAGCAATTCATCAACTCGGCGGGCGTCAAGTTCCAGCATCGCGCCGCCTGGACTGATGACACTGCAATGCTCTATCGCCTGTACGATTGCTTCAGCTCGGCCAACCACATGGCGGGCAATATTGTCGGCGGCCGCATTCCGGGACAGATCAATATCAACACGATCATGCCCGCAGATGGCGACGTGTTCCAGGCCCTTTGCGATTCGCAAGATTGGAACCAGCCGCCGCCAACCTTTACGCCGATGTTCAACAGCACCGATGTTGGAAACATCTTCGCCAAGGTGGTCGGCTCGCGCCATCTCTTCGGCGCCGTCGCTCCGCCCATCAATGAAGGCAATCCGTTCCGCCCATATAGCGCCGGCAGTATTACGCAAACCATGCTGCGTACCGATCCAGGCACGGGGAAGCAGTTATTCTCCGTTGCACCGGGCGTTCCAAACGTCCACCCATACGCGCACGAAGCGTTGCTGCAGAAGATCCAGAACAACGTCACTACCACCAGCAATGTCTTTGCCGTCTGGTGGACCGTTGGCTTCTTCGAAGTGGTCGATGAATCGGTCCGCCCCGCCCGGTTGGGGCCGGAGATTGGCCGCGCCCAGAATCGCCATATTCGGCATCGCTTCTTCGCCCTGGTCGATCGCTCGAAGATGCAGCTCTTCAAGACGACGTCGACCACTGCGGTGACGTTCAACGCGGCACTCGGCATGGCCCCGCAGACCTTCACGGTCACCGTCAACGCGCCGACCGGCGCCGCCAACGGCGTTCCTATCGGCCTGGTGCCTGGCATGCTGCTGGAGATCGACCGCGGCACGGCGAACGCCGAGGTTGTAGCCGTGACGGGGGTCCCGAGTGCGAACTCGTTCACGGCAGCGTTCACGCGCAGCCATGCTGCCGGATTTACGATTCTGTGTCGCGGCAACCCCGGCACGCGCGCGGTCTACAATCCGCACGATGACACGACCGTTGTCTTGCACATGAGCACGATCAAGTAGGCGGCTCGCATGTCGTGGCTCGTCGGCCCGATCTTCGTGCTGGAATGCGTGCTCGCCGCCCGGCGCTGGCAGACGTATGCGATGCGCACGGCGTTTCTGTCGCTCCTCCTGTTGAGCCTCATCGCGGCGCGGGTTTGGTGGGTTGCCGATTCCAGCCGCAATTCCCTGGGCCGGATGGGAGAGGCCTTTTTCCTTGCGATGGCGGGCACACAGCTGATCTTCGCCATGCTAATCGCTCCGGCCTATTTCGCAGGCCGCATCTGCCTGGAGAAAACGCGCGGCACCCTTCTGCACATGCTCGTCACCGACTTGTCGGCACGCGAGATCGTCCTCGGCAAACTCGGCGCTTTGGGATCGCTCGTCACCACGCTCATTCTTGCCGGCGTTCCTGTCACGATCTTGTGCACGTTCCTGGGGGGAATCGATCCGGAAGCCCTGATTGGCGGTGTCTTCGTCACCTTTGCGTCGACCGCCCTGGTCAGTGCCGTTGCGATTGTCCTCTCTGTTTGGGGCCGCAAGCCACATGAGGTGCTGGTGGCTGCCTATCTCTTCATTGCCATTTGGCTGCTGGCCTGGCCGGTGTGGGATTTGTTCGCACCCACGCTGGGTATGCCGCCGGCGTGGGTCAAGGCGATGAATCCATTTGCCATGGTGTTCGGCAACTACGCCTGGTCCGGCGGACTATCCTTTGGGGACTATGCCCTGTACGTCGGGACGTGTGGCGGCTTCGCCATGTTGTTGACCCTATCCGCAGTTCTGAGTCTGCGTTGGGCGGTGTGCCGAGAGGTGGTGCATCGCCCGTGGCGCTGGAGTTTGCCGCGACTGCTTATGTTTTCGCCCAGACTCGATACCAATCCCGTGCTGTGGCGCGAATGGCGCCGCCGGCCATCGATGTGGCTGCGGATCATCTGGGGAATCTATGCCATCGTCTTCCTTGGCACGGGCGTGCTCAGCATGACTGCCGGCTCCAGAAACACACTGGCCTTCGTGAATGCGTTTTCGTTTTCGACTGGCCTGTTGCTCGTGGGCCTGACGTCGGTCGCATCACTGTTCGAGGAACGAGCCAACGGCAGCCTCGACATTTTGCTGACAACGCCCCTGTCCACCGCGAGCATCGTCTGGGGCAAATGGCTCGCAGGCTATCGCGTTCTCTTGCCCGTCAGTTTACTGTCGCTGCTGCTCGCGTTTTTCGCGAGCTTCAGGGCGGACCACAACCACGGCGTGCCACTTTTCCTTTTGCTGGCGGCCTTGGTCGCGGCCTACGGAATCATGGTGAACAGCCTGGGGCTCGCACTCAGCACGTTCATTGCAAGGCTCGGCGTGGCCATGGGAGTGACTGCAGCGATCTACTTGACTTTGACGGCCGGTCCGATCCTCATCCTGATCACCGTGCATGGCCACGAAAGCGGCTTTTATTCGATCAGTCCCTGGTGGGGTGTAGGCGAGACAACGGTCCAGATCGAGCGACATATCGGTGACGAGGCAGAGCGAGTAGCCTGGAAGATATTCTGGATCGCAGCCTACCTGGGAGCCGCGATATTGCTCCACCTTGCCACGGTGCTGAATTTCGATCGCTGCATGGGTCGCGTGCCGGCGCGCTCGTGATCACTTGGCCGCGAGCAAACCCGGCGTCTTGTGCAGCGCCGTCACCTCGTCCGCAGTGAGCGCCCGGTTGAAGCAGGCCATCTCGTCGATGAGGCCGGTGTAGCCGACGGCGGTGAAGATGCCGGCCTTTTCGATGTCCCAGTCCATGGCGATCGCGCGATCCTTGACATCGCCGACCTTTTTGCCATCGATAAAGAGCGTGGCGTGGGCGTCCTTCTTGCCCGAATCGAAATTGGACCACGACAGCACGACGTGATGCCATTCCCCCGCCTTGAACGCGACCTTCGGCACGCGCACCATCGGCGCGTCGGCATCCGTTTCCTTGGCCCCGACCGCTCCGGCCGGCACCGCGGGAAAGACGCCCATGCGCAGATCGCGCGGCTTGGCGTCGTTGAAGTCGAACCAGATGCCGCCGTTGTTGGCGCCCTTCTGCGTGATCTGCACCGGATCGCAGAATTGCAGCTTCAGAGCGGCAGGATCCATGTTGATCCACATCGACAGCGCCCCGCCCCAGCCGCCTTTCTGATAGGCGAGGTTTCCCTTGACCGGATAGAACCAACGCCCACGATTGGGCAACACGTCGGTCGCTTCGAGACATCCGCCGCCGGCGATGCCCTTGCCCCTGGCGATCTTGTAGATGTTCTTGTTAAAGCCATCCTCGAACGTGAACTTGGACGGATCGTTGGGATCGCCAAAGCGCGTCTTGATTTCGCCGACGCCAACCTCGGGATCGAGGCTTTCGTCGAACGACGCGTAGAAGCTGAGAGCCTTTTTCAGCGATGATGCATCCTGCGCTTCGAGCGACGCGACGCCGAGAAGGAGCGCGAAGGTCAGGAGGAGCAGCAACTTGAACATGATCGTGCCTCGTGTTGAATGGCGACGAGCACACCATAATCGATGTGTGGTCCGCGTGCAATGACTTGCCACAAATCCGCGCGAGGCGCACATTACTGACAACGTTCGCGTGTCGCCAATGAATGCGTCGTCATTGTCCGCTCGGCGGTTTAGCGCACGTGATCGCGCCGAATCGCGTCGCGCATTTGCGTGAGATACGGTGCG
>DASRSQ010000107.1:0-6844 GCA_035656475.1 Gemmataceae bacterium
AAGATGATCGCGATAACGATGATGGGCAGCACGACGAATGCCAGGACGAGCGAGCCGATGATGATCTTGGTGCGCTTGGTGGTCTTCTGCGGTTCGCGCGTCGCGGGGACCTCGAGGTCGGGTTGCGACGCGGTCTCGGCCATGTCGGCGGGATTATCGGTATCGTGCTCGGCCTGTTCCCACGGTGCACGCTCGGGCGCGGGGGCTGCCCGAGCAGCGGTCATCGTTGCCACGGCGGGCGCAACCGGCGCCGGCCGCGCAACCGGCGGGCGCGGCGTGACCGGCTTCACCGCCCCTTCGGCTCCGGACGGCGCTCCCATCGCGGCCGGGCTCAGCACCGGCATTTCCGCATCGCTCGGCGGCGGCACCTCCACCTGCGTGAACGGCACCAGGGCCTCCGCCACATCTCCCGGAGTCGCGTAGCGATCCTCCACGCGCTTCGCCATCATCTTGTTGATGATCGCCAGCAGCGGCGCCGGCACGTCCGTCCGCGTGATCGGCGGCGGCTGACGCATCTGATGCGCGAGCAGCTTCTGCGCCAACGGCACCCCGTCGTACGGCGGCTTGCCGGTCAGCAGGAAGTAAAACGTCACGCCCAGGCTGTAAATGTCGGTGCGGATGTCGACCGCGTGACTGTCGATCGCCTGTTCGGGCGACAGATAGTCGGCCGTGCCGAGGGTGCCGTCTTCGAATTTCTTGGTGAGCTGTTCGTCCTCGCCGGTCAGGTTGAGCGCGAGGCCCATGTCGAGCACTTTGACGCCGCCAGCGCGATCGACCAGGATATTGCCCGGCTTGATATCGCGATGGACCAGACCGTGCTCATGCGCATGTTGCAAGCCGAGGGCGGCTTGCTGAATGTAGTAGGCGGCGCGGAGCACGTTGAGCGGGCCGGACTTGGTGACGATTTGCTGCAGGTTGGCGCCGTCGATGAACTCCATGACGATGAAGTGCAGCTCGGCGTCCTGATCGATGTCGTAGGTGTGGACGATATTGGGATGATCGAGCTTGGCTGCCTCCTGGGCCTCGCGATAAAAGCGATCCTTGGCGGAGGAGTTCTTGGCCTTGGCGACGGGCAGCACCTTGACGGCAACGCGTCGGCGCATCAGCTTGTGTTCGCAGAGATAGACCTGGGCAAACCCTCCGGACCCGAGCCGTTCGAGGACCTTGTATTTGCCGATCGTGAAACGTCGCCATTTGCCGGCGAGGATGTTCTCGGCCTGGAAATTGGTAAGAATGCCTTCCTGGATCAAGATGCCGGCGACCTTCGTCGGATCGCCAGGCAGGGACGCGCGGGCTCGCTGCAGGTAGGCATCGAGACGTTTTTCGTCCGCCACGCCGCTCTTGCGCACCAAGTCCAGGAATTCGTCAACGCTTGCGGGTACCGCCATACCCTCACCAATACCTCACGCCCAGGGCGCGTGGAGGCACAACGGTTTACCGATGATCACGAATCAAGTATATGTCACAATGACGCTTCGCGCACACATTAATTTTCGGCCCAGTTCAATACGTCCAATGATAACATAGAATTCATGCTCAGGGGACGGTCTGTAGGTCAGACTTTTCAGCCTGACGAATCAGCAACTGCCGGGACCGTCAGGCTGGAAAGCCTCACCTATGGAACGGTTCACTCGAAACAGCAAAACGTGTATATTATCGGGAAGCCTACCCTCAACCCTCGTTTCGCAGGAGTCTCATGTGATGCGTAAATCGCTGATTGCAATTCCCTTCGTTCTGATTGCCTTGTGTTTGCAGGCTCACTTCGTCAATGGCCAGGAGAAAAAGAAGAAGGTCGTCCTGCCCAGCACCGGTTGGGGCAGCTTGAAAGGTAAGGTCACGCTCGATGGCGATATTCCCCCGATGGCCGATCTGACCGGCAAGATGATGATTCACGTCGACAAGGCGTGCTGTCTCGACAAGAAGGCCAAGCCGGAAGAGAAGGTCGACCTTACCTGGGTTGTCGACCCGAAGACCAAGGGAATCGCGAATGTGGCGGTGTGGATCAAGGCGCCGGAAGGCACCTTCTTCCCGATTCACGAGAAGCTCAAGGTGCGCAAGGACGAGATCGTGATCGATCAGCCGCATTGCCAGTACCTGCCGCGCGTGTCCGCGTATCAGCCGTTCTATTTCGACGGGGCCAAGAAGGTCCAAACGGGCCAATCGCTGATCATCCGCAACAGCGCCATTGTCAATCACAACGTCCGCGTCATCGGCAAGCCAAGCCTCAATCCGGGCTTCAACGTGAACATGCTGCCGAAAACGGAATTGAAGAAGACGTTCCTGCCCCAGGCGACGCCGATCAACCTGAACTGCGACATTCACACGTGGATGTCGGCCAAGCTGTTCGTGTTCGATCATCCCTACTACGCCATCACCAAGGCGGATGGCACCTTCGAAATCCCGTACGTCCCCGCCGGCGCCGAGGTGACGATCGTTGGCTGGCACGAAGGGACCGGCTACACGAAGGTGATCCGCGAGGGGGAGAAAGTCATCATCGGCGACCCAATCACACTCAAGGAAGGCGTGAACAATTTCGACATCACGATCAAGGCTCCCGCGAAATAGCAGATAGCCGATAGCCGGCAGCCAAACAGAAACGCTCGCTTGATCCGGATTGGACCAAGCGAGCGTTTTCGTTTGTCGGTAAGTTCGTTGCACAAGCCCGACGCGTAAGCGAGATTCTCCGCTATTTATCGGCGCGTCAGCAGCAGGATGCGCAGAATGTGGAAGAACAAATACGCCACGGATGCGAACAGGTCGAGCGCCGCCGCCACGTGCTGGTCGGTGCGGAAGTGCAGCATCACGTTGGACGTGTCGTAAAGGATGAAGCCGGCGGCAAGAATGACGCCGATGACGGAGAAGCCCAGGCCGAGCGTGAAACCGCCGAAGAAGAATGCGCACAACACAACACCGAGCATGATGAAGCTGGCGATGAACAGGATCGGCGCCAGGAACGAGAAATCCTTGCGGGTGAGGAACACCGTCGCCGTCAGGCCGCCGAACAGGCTCAGCGTCAGGATGCCCGCCTGGGCGAAGATCTCTTGGCCCCCGAAAATGCTCGCGATATAGAGGATCGGCACGAAAATGATGGCCTCGAACAATACATACAGTGCGAGGCCGGCATACTGAAGCTGTTGCGAGCTGCCGCTATACGCCCAGAAACGCGCCAGGTAGCCGACGCCGATGAACGCGAACAACATGACGAGTTGCAGCCCGCGCGAGCGCATGTACGTCTCGAGCATCGATTCCAGCTCAAGTCCCGGCACGATCAGCTTGAAAAATGCGACTTCAAGGAGGACAAAGGCCAGAATCGCGCCGGCCAAGTGCAGGTAGGTGCGGCGAATGAACGCGGCCCGTTCGCTGCGATCGGAATCAATCGCCAGTCGAGCCATTTCGTATTGCATGGATCGTCTCCTGTGTGCGGCTGCCACCGTGAGCGTTAGACGTGAGAACTCTAACCCATTCTACCTTCCAGAGCAACGGCGGACAATGGAAAGCGCAACGCGGTGAACATCCGAACCGTTAGATTCGCGGGACATTTGCAAATATTTGCTCTTTGCCGCATCCGCTCGTGGCGCAGGCGGCCTCGCCCGCACATTCTGACTGAGGATCCACGGGTCATCGCTTCGGGAACGGCGGTGGCGGCGGCAGCGACTTGCGGGTGCGCAGCTCGTCGAGAATCACCTCGATGCCGCGCGTGAGCTGCTGGTCGTTGCCGCGGAATTCTTCCCAGGGGTCGTTGTCGACGACGATGTCGGGATCGACGCCGTGGTTTTCGATGATCCACTTCTTGCCTTCGATGTCGTAGGAGGCGAACTCCGGCTTGTTGAGGCTGCCGCCGTCGACGAACGGAAGCGTGCCGCGGATGCCGATGACGCCGCCCCACGAGCGTTTGCCGATCAGCTTGCCGAGCTTGTAGAAGCGGAAGCGATACGGGAAGAGATCGCCGTCCGAGGCGGAGAACTCGTTCATCAGACACACCTTCGGCCCATACAGAATCTCGTTCGGATTCGGGTGCGGCACGGTGTCGCGCGACATGCTCATCATCGCGATCTCTCGGCGAAGCCGTTCGATGATTTGCGGCGACACGTTGCCGCCGCCGTTGCCACGCATGTCGATGATGAGCGCTTTCTTGCGCAGTTGCGGGTAATAGTACTTGGCGAATTCGTTGAGGCCCGTCGAGAGCATGTCAGGCACATGGACGTAGCCGACCTGCCCCTTGGTTGCCTCGGTGACTTTCTTGATGTTCCCCTCGACCCACGCGTGATAGTAGAGCGGCTGCTCGTTCGCGATCGGCACGACAACGATCTCGCGGCTGCCCTTGTCGGTGGCATCCTTGTTGATCTTGAGCCGAACCTGCTTGCCGGCGCTATCGACGAGCGCCTCGTAGATGTTGACCATCTCGTTGGTCGGCTGGCCATTGACGGCGATGATGAAGTCGCCCTCGTTGACATTGAGGCCAATCTCTGCAAGCGGTGAGCGCAGCGTCTTGTCCCAGGTGTTGCCCGGCAGGATCTTCGTGATCTGATAGTACTTCGTCTTGTCATCCTGCTTGAGTTCGGCGCCCAACAGGCCCGTCTCGATCTTTTGCACCTTCGGCAAATCGCCGCCGCCGACGTAGGCATGGCCCGCGTCCAGCTCGGCGATCATCTCGCCGATGATGTACGTGAGATCGGCGCGATGATTGACATGCGCGACGAGCGGTTCGTACTTGGCGCGGACCGCCTTCCAGTCCACGCCGTGCATGCCGGGGTCGTAGAAGTAATCGCGCATCTGCCGCCAGGATTCGTTGAAGATCTGTTGCCATTCCTTGTGCAGATCGAGCTGGACCGACATGTCGCTCAGGTCGAGCTTGTCGGCAAACGTGATCGCGGCCTTGGGCAGATCGATGATGTGGAAGGCGCCGTCCTTGCTCACGAGCATCTTTTTGCCATCGGCGGAGATCTCGTAGCCCGAGATTTTGCCGAGGCTGGTTTCCTTTTTGGCGGCCAGGTCGAAGAGGAAGAAGCCGGATTTGTCGCCGCGCGTGGTGTTGCGCTGATAGTAGATGGTGCTGCCGACCGACGTGAGGTTGCGATACGAGCCGGGCGCGATCGGCAGTTGGATGACGCGCTTGTCGATGCCGGCGGTGTCGATGCGGAAGGCATCCTTCTTTTCCTTCTCCTTCTCGGCGCCCTTGGGTTTTCCGTCATCCTTGGCCGGGCCCGACGCCTCATCGCTCGCGGGCTTGAAGGGCGACGGCGTGTCCTTGGTCAGCGTGACGAGGTAGATGCGGGCCATGTCGGTGTAGGCGTGGTTCCATTCGGTGCCGCTGTAGAGCGGGTTGAAGTCGCGTTCGGAGACGAAGAAGAGATACTTGCCGTCGCGGCTGAACTCGGGATGCCCCGCTTCGTGCCAGCCGTCGGTCACCGCGACATGCTTGTCATCGGCCAGCGAATAGAGCCAGATCTTCGGCATTCCTTCTTCTTCGTTGCGTGCATACGCAATCCATTTGCTGTCGGGGGACCAGACGTAATCCTTGATCTCCCACACCTTGCCTTGCGCGATCAGCTTTACTTCTTTGGTTGCGACATCGACCATTTGCAGCCGCAGCTTTTTGTCAGACCACATGATCTTCTTCCCGTCCGGCGACCAGACGAGGTGATACTTGTACGGGCCGCCGGAGTTGGTGAGCTGCTTGATCGCGCCGACGCCATCTTGCGGGTAGAGGTGAATCTCGTCCTCGCCGGTGAGATCGCTGATGGCGGCGATCGTTTTGCCATCGGGGGACCATTTCGGATTGCGTTCGTGAACGCCGGAGGTCGCGGTCAGGTTGCGGATGGCGCCATGCTTGGCGGGGACGGTGAAGAGATCGCCACGGGCGCCGAAGAGGGCCCGCTTGCCGTCAGGCGAGAGCTCGTAGGCGTTGATGTTCTTGCTGACGTCTTTGCGGACGGGCCGGCCCGAGGCGAAGTCCTCGCGGATCTGGATCTTGAGCTTCGTCGCCTTGTCGGTTGCCAGGTCGTAGCGGTAGATAAAGCCGCCGTTTTCGAAGACGATGGCCTTGTCGCCGAGCGACGGGAATTTGATGTCGAAGTCAGCGAATTCGGTGAGCTGCTTGGTGGCCTTGGTCGGCAGATCGTAGACGTAGAGGTTGAAGCGTTTCTTTTCGTCGCGGTCGGAGAGGAAGTAGATCTTGTCGCCATGCCACATGGGGAAGGTGTCGCAGGCGGGATTGTCGGTGATGTTGGTGGTTTTGTGGGTGTCGAAATCGTGGATCCAGACATCGTCGGCCATGCCGCCGCGATAGCGTTTCCAGGTGCGGAACTCGCGGAAGATGCGGTTGTAGGCAATCTTCTTGCCATCGGGCGAGAAGGAGCAGAACCCGCCGCGCGGGACCGGAATCTGCTGCGGCAGGCCGCCCTTGACGTTGACGGTGTAAAGCTGGCCGATGAAGTCGTTGGGATCGTGCATGCGCGAGCGGAAGACGATTTCGTTGTTGTTCTTCCAGCCCATGACGATGTTGTTGGGCCCCATGCGATCGGAGAGATCGTCGCGTTTGAGGGTGGCGGTGAAGGTGAGGCGTTTGGGCGTGCCGCCGTCGGCGGGCATGAGATAGACTTCGGTATTGCCGTCGTACTGCCCGGTGAAGGCGAGCCATTTGCCATCGGGCGAGAAGCGGGCGAACATCTCGTAGCCATCATGGCTGGTCAACCGCCGGGCGATGCCGCCGTTGGCCGAGACGGTATAGAGGTTGCCCGCGTAGGAGAAGACGACCGCATCGCCATGGGTCGCCGGAAAGCGGAGCAGGCGGGTTTCGTCCTGGGCGGAGACCTGATTCGCGATGCCAGCGACGCAAAGGATG
>DASRSQ010000108.1:0-6332 GCA_035656475.1 Gemmataceae bacterium
GAGTCAACATGATCGGCGAATTACAATCAATGTCGCCAGTAGCGGTATATGCAATGATGATGTCGGGCGCGTCGGGATGGGTCGTCGAGGCGATATGAAATTCGATTGTGCTGGAATCGGTCCACGTTAATTCAAAAACTATCGTGAAGTCTGAACAATATGTTGTGTAGGCCGCCCATGAGCATTCTCCGCCTCCAATGAGCCCGAAGCTCTCTCGCGCCAGCGTGACTGGACGAATTGCAAAGGCAGCCGCATCGGTGCACGTCCCATTCGTCAGCCCTGAAAATCCTGGAATGCAATAAGTATCTGGAGTGCTATCGCACGGACCGCACGCCGCAGACGTTCCGCTCGCGCTCGCCGGCACACACGGTCCTAGCTGGCTATCCAGGACCGCAATGCATTTTTCCTCATCTTCGCAAGTAGTAATGCACTCCTTCGTGAACGGCGCCGGCAACCCAAACCGGATCAAGTCCGTGGCCGTGCTGTTGTCGATGTAGTCCGCCATGGCTTCCATCGGCTCGCCATGCCCGGAAAGATCCGTGAACACTCCCTCTTCCGTAGCTCGCCACGTGACCGCTTTCAGCGTCGAGCCTGGCGCAACGTCGATCAAGCCGGCGTATCGGCGCCACGAGCGAAACGCCCCATAGGCCCCGATCATGCGAAAGAAATCGGCCGATCGCTCCGCCGCGCGAGACGCCAGCGCGGAAGCGTTGGTGAGCGCGCCCACCGAATCGTAGATGGCAAACAGATCATCCCAGATCGGGTGATAGATGCCGGCATTCTCCGCCGTCGGGTTCGGCCCGGCCACGTCTACGGTGTAGGGCGATGCTTGCAGCCAAAGAGGTATTCCGTCCGGGGTGAGCTTCACACTACGGAAGTGAACGCGCACGCCGAATGGATCGAAGAGCACGCGTGAGAACTCGCCGTCATGGATCTTGCGGCGCGCGTAACGCGCCAGCGTTGCATCAAGCGCAGGATCCGCCGCCCCTTGCTGCACGATCGCCAGCTGTCCCGTGGATGCCGAGGCCGTGACGGTGCAGCCAATCCGCCGCAAAACCTGATTCAGAAACTTCCAGGCCGAGCCGCCTTGAACGATCCAGCCGTTCGGCGCTCCATCTGGCGCAAATGGCAGACCTGGAAATGCTCCCAACTGCGCCGACATGAGATTCCAGATGTCCTCGACCATCTGGGACCACGTCCACGCCGAGCCGCCGTTGAGTGATGAGGCGAGGTAGGTCGTCGGCGTCGAGCCGAGGATATTCGCCGGCACGTTGTACATCTTTGTGCACGATACATGCCGGTATGGACTGCTGACGCGCCAGCGCACGTCAGCGAGCTCAAGCACGACCGCGCCCAGGGGATCATTGGCGATGTATCCCGGAATGACCGATTGCGGCTCGCGGCACAGCGTGAGCCCGTACCAGGTCATCACGCCCAGGGAATCCATGCTGAAGGTGAGGGACAGCGGATTATAGAAGTTGAGCCGCGAGAGACCCGACCGCGGCACGAACACCCAGGCGCGCCCAGGTTCTTCGCCTTGCGGAATGTAGACCGTGTTGGGATGGTGCACCGGGAGATTCGTGCGCTGCACCATCGAGGAAACGTAGATGCCGTACGCGGCCACGGCGTAGCGGAGCTGGCAAGCGTCAAGCAAGCAAATGGTGTTGACGCCATCGCTCAGACTTGCCCTGAACATCGCCGATTTCAAGCTCCAGGGTCGCCGAGGTCTCGGTATGGATCCTCGTGCAGATGGACGGCCAGCAATTCCTCTGGCCGGTCTTCGGTCGGGTGGCACGCACACTCAAGTTCGGTGTCGATCTCCGCCTCATTCGGCTCGAGCATCTCGCGTCCTCCCTGCTGCTGGATCGATCAAAGGCCGACACCATCGGATTGCGGCGCATCCGCGGTTGCCTTGGCCTCGAGCAAGGCTTCGAGTAACGCCGTCTGCCGGCGTGGGATCAGCGGGAGATTCGAGGGCAGTCTTCATTCGGTTCTCCATCCTCGGAGGATTCTCGGTCGTTATCAGCTCGAACAAGCATCAGGTGCGAGATTGAATCCTGATTCTGCGGTCGTGAGGCTTCCTCGAGTATCTGGCGCGCCTTGGCGAGAATGCCAACGCATCGCTTCAGGGCTTCTTCGGCCTGCGCCACTTCCCCAGGAACTTTGTTGGAGCATGGTAGTCGCTCGATGTGCAGGCCGATCGCCACGGACAGCAGCCGAACGCGACGAATGTGAGTGGCGTAAGAATTAGCCATTGCGACGTTTATTGTGTTATCGGAACGATACAGTTACATGTCTCATATTGTACAGCGACGGCTCGATCAAGACGGGTTAATGGCCGATTTTCTTGGCCGTGTGAGCCGTGTGAGGTCAAACGATTGTGTTGCGTGGGATTTGCGAGAGAGATGGAGAGGTCCTGCCCTTTGGCTCCGGCGTTAGCCTACGGAGCCGACGGGCGCGTCGCAATGACGGCAGGATCGGCATGGGCACGTAGCTCCCTCTTGCCGCAGAAGGGACACTCCGCGTCGGGCATGACAGCTAGCTCGCCATCCGGCTCGGTGCCGGGTTCGAACTGCTCTCGCCACTGATCGAACGGCGCAACGGTGAGGTCGAAGGCAATCTGGCATTCGCCGCACACGAATCTGGTTGGTTCGCCTGGTTTCACTTCTTCCGCCCCTTCTTCTTCGGCTTCGCATTTCTCGACCATGTCGGTATCTCGTCGAGCTCGACAACGAGGACGCCACCCTTGATCGCGAAGCCCTTGGGCTTCTCTTCTTTCGCCGGCCGCTCTTCTTTTGGCGCGCCGATGACGGGCACTACGCGGACGCGCTTTTCTCTCGCTCCCTTTACCTTGGGCTTGTGCTTGCGCATGGTCACACCTTGCATCTGCTGGTCGCAATCATTCTACTGCGCTTGCCCTGCCGCGAATCCGTGAATGCCCTATCCTCGATACCTGGTTATCCCTAGCTTCCGACGGCGGTAGAAAACGGACATCGGCGAGCACCGCAGTTTCCTCGCCAGCTCAACATCGGGCATGGTCCCGAGCAGTCGATCCTGCGCCGGCGACCAATTCGCGTGGCCGCGAGGTGCCGACCGCTTCGTGAAAGGCGCAACGCCCAGCACGCGGCGCCGATCAACTACAGCCCGTTCACTCCTTCCGATCCGTCGCGAAACTTCGCGATCAAGCATGGTCCCAAGCAACGCGTCATCCTCGGCGGACCATGCCGGCCCGGCAGCCGGCGGCCTGGTGCCACGGCGCTTGTGTGCCGCGCTCATCTTGGCCCGAGCTGAGGCCGAGGCCTTGCGCCCGAGGTTGGCACGCCGCATCGCCTCGATCACGTGCCGAGGCCTCGGCTTGCCTCGCCTGGCCGCAGCGATCTTGGCGGCACGCTTTGGCGACCTACGCGCCTCCTTGAGTTGCGCGATTGTGTCCTCTTCCTGTCCCCACCGGCTTCTCAACGCGGAGGTGCCGTCGTTCGTGATCTCGACGCCAAGAGCCTTGCGCCATTGCCAGATGAGGTAATCGCCAACGCCGAAGTGGTGTTTGATGGCGACGCCGCTCTCCGTGCGAACTGCGCGGGCCAGGTCGCCGCAGAGGATCAGCGTCGGGTGTCGATACTTCGTCACCCAGGTGTACGGCCAGGGAATCGGCGCGTCGGTGATGCCGCGGACGATGACCTTGCCGTAGCGGGCACAGCGGAGCACGCCGCCGATCCGGCAACGCGGCATGCGATAGGGGCCGGCGATCAGCTTCACGCGTTCGTGGTCTTGCATGGCGGGATCGGGAGGTAATCGGGGTGATCTTCTTCGCGGTAGATCCAGACGCCGTACACGCGCTCGCCGTCGTCACCAAGGACGTACTGCCGGTGTTCGCGGTCGAGATAGATCACTCGTGTCGTGCCGTCGATGAAGACGCATTCGCCGATCGTGGGATCCAGCATTTCCACCTCATGGTTGCGATGATGGAATGACTGCCTGGAAGTCAGCGGCCTTGCGATCCGTCCAACCCAGCGCCAATTCAATGTCGTCGGCTCGATAAATGTAGTCGGAATTGCCTGTCTGGCCGCATAAATCCGCGAGTTCTTTCGCGTATCTCTGCGCTTCCTGTATATGTTGACGGATGCTGGCGAGTCGTGCTTGCATGGCTTGGTCCCTCTGTCGCGCGAGTTGTGACGGTAACGGTCCCCCGATTCTATCCGCGCGCCTCCGTCGTACAAGAGCTGTGCGGATGCCGCTGATTGATTGTAAAGGGCCTCTTACATTTACCGTTGCACCGTTCGCTGATTCGGTTACCATTTGGCCATGCTGCCCACCATGAACCAACTCAATGGCTGGAAGAATGCCCAGGTCGTCCGCGTCGGCGCCATTCAACTCTACTTCGGCCTTCACGATGACTGCCCGACCTGCCGCGCGCTCATCGGGTTCGAAGTCGACGGCCATGCCCGCGTCGTCTGCGATGCGTCCGAAAAACGCGGTGGGCTGGCTCACACGACGACGCACCGAAAGCATTTGCAGCCGGACATTCGCCAATGGGTGACGCCTGCGCAGTTTGCGACAGCATGGCTCGAACTGACCGGCATCCAGGGCAGTTGTGCAACTTCCTGTAGCGGCCCGACCTGCGCGCTGCCCGCGATTGGATTCTTCGCGCCTTCGGTCTCCGCCAAGGTCGTGACCCTGGGCGACCTGTTCCTTTGCTTCAGCTACGACAACAATGGCTGTTGGCCGGAGATGGTGGCCTTTCAGCGCGCGGGACAGGAGCCCGTGGTGTGCGATGCGTCGAACTGGCCGGGGAAGGGGCACGCAGCGCGAACTCGGAAGCACCGGCTCGCGCTGGCAGATGACAAGGACTGGCTGGCGCCGGTGGAATTTCATCGACACTGGCTGCAGGAGGACATCAGGGTTTGCTCGTCAATTGCCCTGGCGAGCCGGCGGACTACGAACGCATCCAAGTGAGACGTGGCATGGCCTCACCAATTGCCCCAAAAGTCGTCGAGCGGTTCAGTGAGCAGGAGTGGGTTCCTCCCTGGATCCGCTACCAGCACATCACTCGCTATCAGTGGGCCGCAACCGTCACCGATGCCGTCAGGGGCAAGCACGTTCTCGACGCGGCATGCGGCAGCGGTTACGGAACCAAGATCTTGCGCGATGCAGGCGCCGCCCGGGTTGTTGGCTTCGACCTCGAGGCCGCGGCCATCGAAGATGCGACATTGAAATACGGGGACGGCTTCTCGGTTGGCGATGTGACGAACTTGCCGGTTGCGACTGAAGCGTACGATACGTACGTGTCCTTCGAGACGATCGAGCATATTCCCGAAGAGCAAGCCTACCTGCGCGAAGCGGTTCGCGTACTGCGACCTGGCGGCATGTTCTTCTGCTCGACTCCGAATCGCGCCGTGACCAATCCCGGCACGCAGATAAGCCAGAAGCCATTCAATCCGCACCACATCCGCGAATACACGATCGAGGAGTTCCGCGCTGTGCTGGCGCCGTATTTCGAGATTATCGACATGTACTCGCAGGCACACTACGGGCGGACGTACGCGGCCTTCCTTGACACGATCGGCCGGGCAATGCCGATGCTCGCTGTGCGCACGCATCAGTTCCGGAAGCTGTTGGGAATGCCGCTCTGCAGGATGGATCAGCATTACCCGCAAATGTTCGACGAAAAGACGGCGCCGGAATATGTGATCGCCGTATGCAGGAAGCGGGGTTAGCAGAACAGACGAGATTCCGGCCAGCCACGGCGATCAGCGAGCGTGGCGTATGATAACCACGACAGTCACGCCATTTCCTGATGAGGCCGATCGATGGCAACCGACTCCGAGCCCACTGACGACGCTTGGTGGGTCGTCGAAGAGAATCGCCGGCCGCGACGAAGCCGCCGACCGCGCCTTGCCTCCCTGCCGGAGCATGCTTGCCCCATCTGCACACCGGGCACCCTGGCATTCCTTGGCTTGCGATGGTTGTGGTGTCGCGTCCGCATCTGGTTCAAGAGGAGTAGCCCACCATGCTGCCCACCATGAACCAGTTGAACGGCTGGAAGAACGCTCAGGTCGTCCGCGTCGAATCGATTCAGCTTTATTTCGGCCTCCACGACGACTGCGTGGTCTGCGACATGTCCGAGAATCGCGGCGGCCTGGCCGTGATCGTCCTGGGCGGGTCGCACCCGGAATAAGCACCTGGGGAAAATACGGTATCGGAAATAGCCGGTATAGGGCACGGATGAAGCACTCGCCATCGCTATCATTTGGGCAACCATTTTCGAGGGTTGCCCTGCATGACCGCCAGCGAAGCTCGAGAAGCCTACGAACGTCTCACGCCGCGGTTGAAAG
>DASRSQ010000109.1:0-7174 GCA_035656475.1 Gemmataceae bacterium
GTTCGATCTTGGCAGAATACGGCAACATGGCAAGCTCCCGTCCATGAGAACGCGTGAGTCGAAAAACTCCGGTTTTTTCGGCCAGCTGAGCTTACCATAACCGACCCTGAATCGGGAAGTTATTGTTCTGAACGTTCCTAAGCTCGTTGGCCTCGTTCCCAGGCTCCCGCCTGGGAACGAGCGTCTGGGCCTGAATTTCTTCATTTATTTACAATTTTCCGCAAGCATAATGATCGCGGCGACACTAGATTGACCACACATCAACCCGCCGTCTGCCTTGAGGCTGTTCATGAAGCGAATCCTGCTTGTCGCCGTGGTTATCGGTCTGGTCGTCAGTGCGCTCGCCTTCTCCGGGGCTCAGAAGACGCCGTCCACCAAGGGCGATCTGCAGATCGAAATCGAGAACCGCAATCCGTGGAGTAGCCTGCGGTTCAATGATGCTCCCGAAACCTTTCATTTCGTCGTCGTCAGCGATCGCACCGGCGGGCATCGGCCGCGCATCTTCTCGCAGGCCATCGAGCAAATCAATCTTCTGCAACCCGCGTTCGTCGTCTCGGTCGGCGACCTCATCGAGGGCTACAGCAAGGACCCCGAAGCGGTCGCCAAGCAGTGGAAGGAATTGCAGACTTACACGCACAAGCTGCAGATGCCTTTCTTCTACGTCCCCGGCAACCATGATGTTTCCAATCCCACGCAGGTCGATGTCTGGAAACAACGTTTCGGCAAACGCCACTACCACTTCCTCTACAAGGATGTGCTTTTCCTCGCCGTCAATACGGACGATCCTTACGAGGACAAGGAAGGACGAATCAGCAAGGAACAGGTCGAATATTTTCAGAAGGTGCTGGCAGAGAATACGAAGGTGCGCTGGATCTTCGTGTGCTTGCACAAGCCGATCTGGACGCAGCCAAACCTCGCCAAGAGCGGCTGGCTGGAAATGGAAAAACTGCTTGCGGGCCGCAACTACACGGTCTTCGCCGGGCATATCCACCGCTACCAGAAATTCGTCCGTCAGGGCATGAACTACTACCAGCTCGCCACCACCGGCGGCGGCAGCCGCTTGCGCGGGCTGCCCTACGGCGAGTTCGATCACTTTGCCTGGGTCACGATGAAGGCTGGCAGCGCACCGACCATCGCCAACCTCAAGCTTGATGGCATCTTGCCGGAAAACCTGAAATCGGCTGTCACCGATGAGGAAGGCGTCGTTGTCTACAACCGCAAGCCGGTCCACCCGGTGCGCGGCAAGGTCACCTTCGGCGGCACGCCGGCGGCGCGGGCCCAGATCCTCTTCTGGCTGCCCGATCCGAAGGACAAGGATGGCAAGAAAGCGACGCGCATCTCCGATGCCTGGGTCGAAGCCGACGGCAGCTACGCCATGAGCACCTATGCAGCATTCGACGGCCTGCCCGAAGGCAAATACAAGGTGACCGTGACCCTGCGCGACCCGTACTTCCTGCCCGACGGCACGCAGGGCAAGAACCTGCTGCCGCCCCGCTACGAAACGCACATGACCACGCCGCTTGTTGCCGAAATCAAGTCGGGCAAGAACGAAATCGATTTCGTCCTGGGCAAGTGACGTTTCCACACGCTCGTTCCCAGTCAGAGCCTGGGAACGAGAGCGCTGATATAACGACTCCATGCGCGAATACCATCTCTCCGCGTTCGAGCTAAGCCGGGTGCTGCGGCTCGCCCAGAAAGAGCTGCGCGAAATCTTGCGCGATCGACGCACCATTGTCACGCTCGTCGCGATGCCGGTGCTGCTTTACCCGGTGATGAGCGTGGTCTTCATGCAATTCACCCTCGCCAGCAAGGCCACGACACAAGCGGGGCATGGCTTCAACGTGGGCGTGCTCTCGGCGGACGAGGCGCGGGTGCTGCAGCATCGCTTCGCGATCGGGCAGCAGGCGCTGCGAAACCGGACCGAGGAAGAGCCGGGCCTGCACAAGAAGCTCCTCGACGCGTCTCTCGAGCCCGTCATCGTCGATGTGCCGCGCCAGTCGGCGTCGCCGGAGCAGCGCATGGAAGGGCTGGAAATCCTGAAGCTCTGGCTGAACGATCAGAAGATTGATCTCATTGTCGAGATCCCGGACCTCAAGCCTGGCGAATCAAAGGATCTTTCCAGGGGACCTCCCGCGGATCATTTGCTGCCGTGTCGAATCTATGTGCTGGCGAACAATCCGATCGGCCTCAACGCGCTGCGCACCATCGAGACGGCATTAGCCGCTGCCAACACCGCGGACCTGACAGAACGCCTAAATCTTCCCGGCACACCGCACCACATTCTGATGCTCAGCCCGCGTCCCGTGTTGCTGGACCAGTCGGGCTCCGACGGCTTCATCTCGCTTTCGGCGCTGGTGCCATTGATCCTGATCCTGATGACGATCACCGGCGCGGTCTACCCGGCCATCGACCTGACCGCGGGAGAACGCGAGCGTGGCACGCTGGAAATCCTCGTCGCCGCCCCCGTGCCTCGCTTCGAGCTGCTGACCGCGAAGTACCTGTCGGTGCTGACGGTGGCGATCCTGACCGCCCTGGTCAATCTGCTGTGCATGACCATCACGCTCGCCTGGAGCGGCCTGGCC
Organism: Gemmataceae bacterium; assembly: GCA_035656475.1. Classification (GTDB taxonomy): domain Bacteria; phylum Planctomycetota; class Planctomycetia; order Gemmatales; family Gemmataceae; genus SIAQ01. The sequence continues at coordinate 2,583 of DASRSQ010000109.1, forward strand.
ACCACGCTGTTCGGCAGCGAGGGCATCTCGCTCCAGCTCCTCATCCAGGTGCTGGCGCTCTTGCTGCTGTTCGCCGCGTTCTTCTCTGCCGTGCTCCTGTGCTTGACCAGCTTCGCGCGCAGCTTCAAAGAGGCGCAGGCGTACCTGATTCCGCTGATGCTAGCATCGCTGGCGCCGGGAGTGATGGCAATGCTGCCGGGCCTGAGGCTGGATGGGGTGCTGACGGTGTTGCCGCTGGTCAACATCGTGCTGATGGCGCGCGACCTGTTCGAGGGAGGCATCGAAGCGGGGCCGGCGACGGTGGTGGTTGTGACGACGCTGATGTACGCGCTGGCGGCGCTGGCGCTGGCGGCGCGTGTCTTCGGGGCGGAGAGCGTGTTGTACAGCGAGCAGAGCAGCTGGGCCGACCTCTTGCGTCGTCCCGCCGTGCCGCGGCCGTTTCTGCCGATCTCGTCGGCACTGTGGTGTCTGGCGCTGATGGTGCCGATCCAGTTCACCGTCTTCGCGCTGCTGCGTTCCTTCGGGAAGAACCTCTCCCCGGGCATGAACATCGTGATTGGCATCGGAGTGAACCTGTTGTTGTTTGGAGCGTTGCCTGCCGTGTTCGCCTACCTGGGCCGGCTAGACCTGACAGAGGCGCTCGGCTTGCAACTGCCAACGCCGGCCGCCGTGATCGCCGGCATACTGCTGGGCGTGTCGCTCTGGCCGTTGCAACTGCGTCTGATGGCAGAGTCTGGCCTCGATGCCTCCATGCACGATCGCCTGGGACAGGTCGTGAGCAGCGTGCGGGACATGTATGCCAGCGTCGGCAATCTCGTATTCGCCATGGTCATCGTGCCGGCGATTCTGGAAGAGATTTTCTTTCGCGGCCTGCTCTGGAGCGCGCTGCGCAGCCAGGGGGGACCGCTGACAACCATCGGCGTCAGCGCGCTCCTCTTCGGCGCGACCCACGTCATCCTCGGCGGCGCGCTCGGCCTGGAACGCCTGGTCCCCAGCACCGTGCTCGGGCTCATCCTGGGCGCGATTTGCTGGCGCTCGGGATCGCTGTGGCCGAGCCTGGTCCAGCATGTGTTGCACAATTCCATGCTGTTGATGGTCAGCCTGAACGAGCCCGACCGCCAGGAGATTCCCTGGGAATGGATCGCGTTTGGCTGTTGCGGCCTGACGGCGGCCGTCGTCCTTCTCTGGAAATGGGGCAAGCCGCAAGAGCAACTGACGCCGAGCAACGCGTGAACGAGCCGCTCGCCATTGCCAAGTCAGCGGACTGCGCCTAAACCTGCCATCATGCGATTCAGCATTCTAGCTTGGTTGTTGAGCGGCATTCTCATGCTGGGCCTGATTGCGCCGCTGGGCGCACAGGATAAAAAGGATTCCCCGGCGCCGCCTCCGACACCCGCGCCTCAGCAATCCGCGCCGCCCAGATACGAGCGCGAATCGCCGTTCGTCCCCTACACGCTGGCGGCCGTGAGTATCGTCATCATCATGATCCTGGTTTGCATGCCGGTCCGCCGCGATTGAATTCTCCATGAGCACCACTCAAATCTCTGTCGCCAGTGTCACATCGGCCTTGCAAGCCTTCGCTCCGCTGTCGGTGGCGGCGGAATGGGACAATGTCGGCCTGCTGCTGGGAGATGCCGCCGCGCCGGTGCAGCGCGTCATGACCTGCCTGACGGTGACGCCCGATTCCGTCGCCGAGGCGATCGAGGCCGGCGTCAACCTGATCGTCAGCCACCATCCGATACTCTTTCGTGCGACCAAGAAGCTGACCACCGCCACCGCCGAAGGCCGAATGCTGCTGAACCTGGTACAAGCCGGCATCGCGGTCTTTAGCCCGCATACGGCGTTCGACAACTGTGCCGGCGGCATCAACGATCAACTGGCGCAAAAGCTCGGCTTGACCAGCGTCGGACCACTGCGAACCGGCCTCGCGGAGAGCGCGTGCAAGGTCGTCGTCTTCGTGCCGGACAAGGACCTGGCCCGGGTCAGCGACGCGCTATTCGCCGCCGGCGCGGGACAGATCGGGCAATATCGCGAATGCAGTTTTCGTCTCGCGGGCACCGGCACCTTCTTCGGCACCGAATCGACCAATCCCACCATCGGCGAAAAAGGCAGGCGCGAGGACGTGTCGGAATGGCGGCTGGAAGTCGCCTGCCCCGAACGCCGGGTTGACGCAGTCATCGCGGCGATGCGAGCGGCCCATTCCTACGAGGAGCCGGCCTACGACGTATACCCGCTGCGGCGCGAACGCACTCGCCTCGGCGAGGGACGGCTCGGCACGCTGCCCGCGCCGATGTCGCTGGAAGCATTCGCGCGTTTGACCAGGGATGCGTTGCAAGCGTCGAGCGTGCAAACCGTCGGCGCGGCCCAACGATCCCTCCGGCGCGTTGCGCTTGCGTGCGGCGCCGCGGGCGAATTCCTCAGCGACGCCATCGCGCAGCAAGCAGACGTGTTCCTCACTGGCGAACTCCGCTTCCACGATTGCCTGGCGGCCCAGACCTCGCAAATCGCCCTCGTGCTGCCCGGCCACTACGCCACGGAACGCGGCGGCGTCGAAGCCCTCGCCGGCCGGTTGCAGCAACAATTCCCTGCGTTGCAAGTCTGGGCCAGCCGCCGCGAGCGCGATCCGCTGGCGAGCGCACTGGTTACCTAATCGTGCATCTCAGAAGTTCGACTCTTTAAAGAAAGCGGTATTCCGTACGGTGGGTCGAGCAACGCGAGACCCACCATCGCTTGCAGATGCGACTTTCGCTCCGTTCGTCGTTCGATGCGACTGTGACCCGCCCAGCGAGTGACGGTGGGTCTCGCATTGCTCAACCCACTCTACATAATTGAACGAGCTTTCGAAATGCAGGATAGTGTCATTCGATGTGACAGTCTCCTCAATCCTTGAACACGAACTCCGGTGTGTTGAGCAGGGCCCACATCAAATCCTCGACCGCCTGCCGACGCGGCACGCCATCAAAACGCCGCAGCGCATTCTTACGCTCGGTATCGCTCGGCTGCCGACAGTAGACCAGCAGATAAAGCTCCTCCACGATCGCGCTCGCCGGCTTCTTGCTCGCTGCGAGCGTTGCGGCGTGTCCCTGGTCGCTCGTCACCTTCGCATGCAGCTTCGGCGAATTCATGAGATGCAACGCTTGCACGACCGACGTGTCGCTGGTGCGCTCGCAGGGCGGATCCTGGTTCGGATCGGGCCGACCGAAGCTGTCCAGGAACACCGACTGCGTGCGCACCGTCCACAGCTCGATGGCGCGTGTGCCCGGAGCGGCGGCGGCGAACGTCTCGGGGACTCCGGTCACGTCGGTCATCGCGTCGAGTAACACCTCGCCGCGCAACCGCTGGCGATAATGCCGCGAGTAGTTGCGCAGGTCGCCGAGGTTGCGCTTGTTCGGGACCGACGACAGGCCATAGACGTGGCTGGTCATGATCGTGCGTAAGAGCTTTTTCTGATCGTAGCCGACCTTGCGAAAATGCTCGGCCAGCGCATCGAGCAAGGGCCCGTTCGAGGGCGGATTCGTGGCACGCATGTCGTCGATCGGATCCACAAGACCGCGGCCCATGAGATCTGCCCAGACGCGATTGACAGCGACCTTGGCGAAGTACGGAGTCCGCGGCGACGTGATCCACGCCGCGAGCTGCTCGCGCGGATCGGCGTCGGACGGGGAGGGCGAGGCTCCGGCCGAGCCGTTAACCTGCAGTTTCGTGTCGCCCGATCGGCGTCCCGATGTTTTCGGCTCGGCCGGAGCCTCGCCCTCCCGGCGAAGCGAAGGGAGTGTAAACAGCGGCTTTGCGTCCATCACCTTACCGTTGACCGGATGTTTGACCTGCCCCGTGGGCACGTTGAAGATCACCTCCTCGCCGCCGGAGATTGGCGCCGAGATTCCGACTCCCTTGCGGCCGACGCGGGCAAAGTGGGCGGCGAACTGGTAAAAATCGTCCTGGCCGTACACCTCGAACGGATGATGATGGCACTTGGCGCACTCGAGGCGAATGCCGAGGAAAAGCTGGCTCACCATCGTCGTCAACTCTTCCGGCTGGCGGCGATTGCGGAAAAAGACGGCCGCGCCGTTTTGCCAGGTGCTCCCCTGTGCGGTGATGATCTCGCGCGCGAATTCGTCGTACGGCTTGTTCTTGCGGAAGCTGTCGCGCAGAAAGGCGTCCATCGTGAAGACCGCCTTGATGCCCGCATGGTAGGGATTGGGCCGCATCAGGTCGGCCCACTTGTTCGCCCAGTGATCCGCATATTCCGGCCGCTCGAGCAACGCGTCCACCAGCCTGGCACGCTTGTCCGCCGACGTGTCCGCGAGAAACGCCCGCGTCTCCGCCGGCGTGGGCAGCCTGCCGATCACGTCCAGGTAGGCGCGACGCTGGAACGTGGCATCGTTGCAGGGCTCCGATGGCGTGATGCCAAGCTGCTGCAACTTGTCGTAGACGTGCCCGTCGATGAAGCTCTTGCGCGGCAACTTCGCATACGTCTCCGCTGGCACGCTGCCTGGCAGCGGAATGACGACGTTGCACACTGCGAACTTCTCCATGAAGCGCGCCATGATCGCCGCCTCGCCCGGGAGCGGACCCGCCTTGATCCGGCCGTT
>DASRSQ010000110.1:0-8665 GCA_035656475.1 Gemmataceae bacterium
TTGCTGCCGTCGTACGAGTAGACGACGGTAACACCGACTGGATCCACAACCTTGGTGAGCAAGCCGGACGAGCCATCGAATTTCCATTGCAATTGATCGGCCGCCGTGAAGACGTAAATGCCGCTTGATTCGGACAGCGTGCCGCTCTCATAGCTCAATCCACCGTACGTGGCGGTACTGGATTGGAAGGTAAATGAGGTGGCCGCGACGCCGTAGGCCGAAGCCGTGCCGGGATCGTCGGTCAGAGAATAGGTGAACTGGGTGCTGGATGCGGAGACAACCGTGAAGACGCCGTTAAAGCTGCCGCGGCCGCTCGAAGTAACGCCATTCACGACGACGGTTTCGCCGGCCACAAAATCATTGGACGCGGTGATGGTCGCGGTACCGGAGCTCCAGGTCGCGCTGGTGATGGTGTCCCCACTCGTGGGAGTGAAGATCGTGTAGCCCCCATCGCCATGGACTAAATAAGCGTTTTCACTTACTGTGTCAAAGTAAAGGTGATTCTCGTCGCTCAGCGACCAGCCATTACCATAAGGTGTATTGCCGTTGACGACAACAAAGGTTCTGCCACCGTAAGTTTCCACCGTGGAGGACGAGGCGTAATCGCGCTGAATGTCGACCGAGAAATTGTAAAACCCAGTGCTGGCGATGGCGCTGCCTACTTGCAGCGTCAGGTCATAGGTGTCGCCAGGCGTGCTGCCGCCGGGCATGCCGAAGGTGACCCAGCTTTGCGTCGACCCGCCCCATGTAAGACGCGCCTTGATATCCGTGAGGGTCGGATCGCCGCCGTCGGTTGGGACTTTTACAGAGATCAGCGCTTGCGGTTTCGAAGTATCGGAATTATATTCGAGGCCGGCATAGTAGTAGAGGACGTCCTGCTCCAGCGGGGTATAGTCCTGGGCGGTGGCGACATCGATGTGGAGATTGCCGCTCAACAAAGAAGCGACGCCTTTGCCAATGACTTGTTGCGTTGAAGTCGGCGCCGAGGTGGACAGGTCCACCAGGGATCCGATGACGACATTCGCATGAGTGCTATCGTAGGTAGTCGTGACCCAGCGGTTGAATCCTGTAACGTCGCTACTGGCGAAAGTGCCGGAAATGGACGATGCGGTCAGGACTGGGAACGTATCCCCCGTGCTGACGCTCAAACCGGAAAGCGGCCGGACCTGAAGGACACCATCGAGGCTGGCCGTCCCGTCAATCACCAAGCGGTCGTACGCCGAATCGCTTGTCTGCTTCACCTCAACAGCCAGGATTCCTGACGAGCCCTGGTAGTAGTCGACCGCGAGTTCATTCCTGCCCGCAACGTTGCCGCCGCCGATAATAAGTGTGCCATAGTTACTGAAAGTCGAGTCAACGGAAGCATCGGTGAGATCAACACCGTCGACCATAATAAATGTGGCACCGTCCTCGTTGACGAAGGCGGCATCGTCGATAGCAATGTCCCCTTCCGCCCAGTTGACTGTGCCGAAGTTATCAAAAGAGGCCGGTGACGAGAAAGACAACGACGCAGTGCCAGTAATATTCAGTGTCGCGCCTGACTGAACTGCAATCGTGCCGGACACCGAGATGGTGCCGCCGGACCAGTTCGAGGTTCCTTCAACGTCCAACGTTCCTGCTATGTCGACAGTGCCTGCGGTGATGGCAACGCCGTCCACGGTAGCGGTCACGCCGCTGCCAACCGTCACACTTGCTCCACCCAAGGTGGTACCGGTAATCGTCCCACCACTGAGCGAGAGTGCTCCGCCCGAAAAATTCAGCGAGCCCGATTCGACATCCAGGCCAGCCGAGGAGAGGTCAACGCTGATATCGGTGGTGCCCGATCCCGAACTCTTTTGAATGGTCCCTCCGGAATTGGTAACATAATTTGTACCGGTGCCGCCTGACAGCAGCTGAGCGTTCGACTGGATGTCAAAAGTCCCACCCATGACGATGATGCTTGCGCCATGATTCAATGTGATATTGCCGCCTGTCCAGGTCGTTGTCCCTTGGTCGTAAATCTGGACGTCATCAAGGGTCACCGCCGAACTGATCGTGATATTCCCAAAGCTAACATTCAGTGTTCCTCCGTTGCTAATCGTGCCGCCCGACCATTGCGAAGAACTGCCGGTGATCGCGAGCGTGTTCCCATTCGTGTCCAGCGTGCCGGTGGATATAATGAGGTTTGCAATGGTGACGCCAGTGTCAAGAACAACAGTGGGCGCAGAGGAACCGAGGTCAGCCGTGTCGCCAGATCCTGGGGCTACACCGCCGGACCAGTTTGCGCCGGTCGACCAGTGATTGTCACTGCCGCCACCTGTCCAGCTAATCGAAGGCAAATAACGCACTTCCAGCAACTCAACCTGTGGCACAAGATTGGTGTATCTTGGCTTGGCGCTGCGCCTTGCTGCTGGCCGGCGGGTAAATGTCACCATCTGATTCAGCGAGTTCCTGAGGGTCCATATAGTCCGCTCGGAAAGCGCCAGCAAAACGGAGTAAGCATCAAAGAAAGGATCGGTGAAGTGTCTTCTTAACCAATCTTCCATGCGCCATTTGGTGGATTTGGTGGATTTGTTGGTTTGCGACATTGCTTTGCCCGATGAGCGCACATTGATCGCAGACGCCGGTTGATAAGACGCTCTTGCGAGCGCAAACGGGAACTTGGCGCGTCAAACAGATGTTTGACGGATTCGTGTCTTGGGCTTGAGCTACGTCAGAATTGACACTCCGCCGTGGCGAAGGTGGCGGAGACCGCGAAAGTAGTGAGAACCTAACGAACCAAGCTTCTCAATGCAAGAAGAAAATGAAAGTATTTCAAATAGTATTTCGCATGCGATGATTCTATCTTTGCAAAATTCTCGTGCGAGGCGCAATTTGTGTTTGCCAAACGCACTCCCAGGCAATTGCAGCTGCGCGCGTGGTCCAAAAAGAAGTTGTTGGCTCGTTGGATGGTTGTTAGCTCGCCCGCCGCACGGTCTTGGTTTTGGTTGATCCGCGGCCGCGTACGACGAAGGCGCTGCTGCTTCTTTTTGGTGGTGCTTCCCGTAACTCTAACCTCAGCAAAAAGCTAGGGCGAGAAAATAATCTGTCGGCGTATGGCACGGGCCTCTATGATTCCGACCGGTGATTTCGCGTGTAGCCCAACTCCAGTGCAGAAAAGTTCCCAAAAAAAACATTTTGTGCTTGCATGTATGACTTGGCATTGCTAGTTTTCTTCCATTCGCAGATATATTCCCGCCGGCTTTGCGGGAATACCAATTCGCTCTCAACTCAACAACCGGCTCAGCCAGTGCCCAGATAGGAACGCCCTAATTTGCCTTCGGCAGGGGATTACCACCTTCGCACCACGGAGCCACTAACCATGGGATTTTCCAATTATTTCTCCGAAGCGCAAAAACATCATCAGGCGCAGAATTATGCCGAGGCCGAATCGCTTTATCGCTGCGCCGTTGACGAAGAGCCAAATCATGTCGGCGCCTGGCATCACCTCGGCCTGACGTGCGCGGCCCAAGATAAGCTTTCCGATGCAGCGTCGGCATTTCAGAAGGCCCTCAATCGCGCACCGCAACATGTGGATACGCTGACACAACTCGGCATCGTCTACGCGCGGCAGAATCGGCTGCAGGACGCCATCGCTCGATTTCGGCAGGCCGTTGAAATAAAGCCGGATCATGCAAAGGCTCACAACAATCTCGGCGTGGCCTTAACGCAATTCGGCCGACCCGAGGAAGGGACGGCGTGCTATCGCGAAGCCGTGCGGCTGCAACCGGACTATGCGGAAGCGCACTTCAATTTAGGCGTGTCCCTGGCGGATCGAAGACAGCACGACGAGGCCATTTTGTGTTATGAGTGTGCCTTGCACGCCCGACCCGACTATGTCGATGCGCTTTACAATCTCGGGTTGCTGCTTGTTCATGAGCGACGCTCCGGGGAAGCGGTCATCCTGTTGCAGCATGCGGTGCGACTGCGTCCGGAGAACTCCGAGGCGCACAACAATCTCAGCCTGGCTTATGCCGACCTTGGCCGCTTTGAGGATGCGGTCGCCAGTTGTGATGCGGCCTTGCGTCTGCGGCCACTCGATGCCAAGACGCACATGAATCGCGGCAACGCGCTCGGGGCGCTGGGCCGGCTCGACGAGGCGCTGGCGTCTTATGCACTGGCGATTCGCCTGCAGCCCGATTACGTCAACGCCCGCTGGAATCGCTCGCTGGCCTGGCTGGCCCTTGGTAATTTCGAGCGCGGCTGGCCCGAATATGAATGGCGCTGGCAACGCGCCGAGGCCAAGACGCGGAACTTTCCGGAGCCCAAGTGGGACGGCGGACCACTCGACGGCAAGACCATCCTTCTGTGGAGCGAGCAAGGACTCGGCGACGCCCTGCAATTCGTTCGCTATGCTTCGGAACTCAAGCGATGCGGTGCAACCGTCTGGGTCGAATGCCCGGCGAAGATGATCCCTTTGCTATCGAGGGTGGCCGGTGTCGATCGCGTTCTGCCGGAGGGTGCGCCGCTGCCCGCGGGCTTCGATTACCAGGCGCCATTGATGAGCTTGCCTTTGTTCTGCAAGACGACACTTGCCGATGTGCCCGCCGCGGTGCCGTATCTTTCCTTGGACCCAGCCGAAGTCGAGAAGTGGCGCAAGGAACTTCAACCGTCCCGAGCATTCAAGATCGGCGTGGCCTGGCAGGGAAACCCGAAGCATCGCTTCGATCAGCATCGGTCGTTCTCGCCCCAGTGGTTTCGAACTCTGGCAATGATTGACGGCGTGGAGATCTACAGCCTGCAAAAAGGTGCGGGAACCGATCAGCTTGCGGGAGTCCGCTTTCCCTTTATCGAGCTCGGCAGCCGGCTCGATGAAAGCGGCGCCTTCCTCGACACCGCAGCCGTCATGCAGGGGCTCGACCTGGTCATCACCTGCGATTCAGCCCTCGCTCATCTCGCGGGCGCTTTGGGGGTGCCGGTGTGGGTCGCCCTGTCGCACACGGCGGATTGGCGCTGGCTTTTGCATCGGGAGGATAGCCTCTGGTATCCGACCATGCGTCTGTTTCGGCAGAAGAAGCTCGGAGACTGGGGGCCGGTTTTCGAGCACATGCGCGAAGAAATCAAGCTGCTGCGCAAGCCGACTTCGGGGATCCAGCTCGAAGTGGCCCCCGGAGAATTGCTTGACAAGCTGACAATTCTGCAGATCAAGTCGGAGCGGATCGCGGATCCCGAGAAGCTCCGCAATGTGCGCTCGGAATTGGCGGTTGTCGATGAAACCAGGGACCGGTGCATCGGAAATGTCGCTGGCCTGCCTGATCTCGTCGGTGAACTCAAAGGCGTGAATGAGAGGCTCTGGGACATTGAGAATCGTATTCGCCAATGTGAGCAGGCGCAGGACTTCAGCGATGCCTTTGTCGCGCTGGCGCGGTCGGTCTACCAGACGAACGATCGGCGTGCCGAGATCAAGAAGCAAATCAATACGTTGCTCGGCGCGGCGTTCCGCGAGGAAAAAGACTATCGCGGCTAAATCTTCCACGCACGTGCGCGATGATCTATCTCGGCTTTCCCTATGGTTCCAACTTTGGCTGGGGCGTGCTCGGCAAGGAGATCGCTCTTGCCATGGCGCGACTGGCCGAGGTTCGCGTAGTTGCGCCCGCCAAGATCGATCAACGGCTTGACGATGAATTCGAGCGATTCGCGTTGGGTCAACTCCTGATTGACTTGGACAAGGTCAATTCTCCTTTTTCACGCCGAATCATTCATGCCGCGATTGGCCGTTCTCTGGAGCCGTTTGTTCCGGGTCTGCCAACTCCGGCGGCGGTTGGCTATGCGGTCTTCGAGGAAGATCACCTTTCGCCCGGCGCGATTGCGCAAGCACGCCAAGCGTACCAGCGCATCGCCACGGCCTCCGGGTACTGCGCCGAGGTTTTGCGCCGGCATGGACTGACGGACATTTCCGTTTTGCCGCACGGCGTGGACACGGCGCGGTTTCGGCCGCGCGATGAGCCGCGCTCGCTTCTGGCGGATCGCTTTCTTATCTTCTCCGGCGGCAAATTCGAGCTGCGCAAGGGACAGGACATTGTCCTTCGTGCGTACAAGGTCTTGCAAGATCGCCACAAGGACGTGATGCTCGTTCCCTCCTGGCACAATGTCTGGCCCAAGACGCGCGACACGATGGCGGCATCGACCCTCATCCGCTACTTTCCTCCGAAGAATGACGACCACCATGCGTGGGTCCGCGCTTTGCTCGCCAGCCACGGCATCGACCTTGACCGGGTAATTCCCATCGGCCCGCGCAATCATCGCCTGCTGCCGGACCTGTACCACTCGACCGACTTAGGTCTTTTTCCTAATCGCGCGGAAGGCGGCAACAACATGGTCCTCATGGAGTATCTCGCCTGCGGCAAACCGGCTCTGGCCAGCTTCAACAGCGGCCACAAGGACATCCTGCGCCGGCAGAACGCCGTGCTGATCGAAAGTCATCGGCCGCTCGAATTCCGTGTCAACGGCGAGTTGCTCGCCACCTGGAGCGAACCGAGTCTGGACGAGACCGTCGAAAAGCTGGAGTGGTGTTATCAGAATCGCGAACAACTGAAGTCTTTAGGAAGCCAGGCGGCTGTCGACATGCGCGCCCTGTCGTGGGCGCGATTGGCCGAAGGCTTGCTTGGGTTGGCGCAGGTTTGAGCCGAGTCCTTGAATTTAGCCCCGAGTGTTTCCATGATCTCTGCCGATTATGTGATTGTCGGATCTGGCCTCACGGGAGCGGTCATCGCCCGACGCCTCGTGGACGCGGGCCGAGAGGTGCAAGTCCTTGAGCGGCGAAGCTACGCCGGGGGCAACGTTCACGACCACGTCCATGCGAGCGGGATTCGAATTCACACCCATGGGCCGCACTACTTCCGGACCAACTCGGATCGCATCTGGGCGTTCGCCACACGATTCGCTCCGTTCTACCGTTACGAAGCGGCATTGCTGTCGCTGGTGGACGGCAGGCACGAGAACTGGCCGATTGCGGCAAGCCTGATACGCCGCCACGCCGGGCCTGGCTGGAGGCCGGAGTTTGTCGGCGCGCCGCGCAACTTCGAAGAATCGGCCCTGTCACTGATGCCGCGTTGCGTCTACGAAAAGTTTGTCAAGGAATACAACGAGAAGCAATGGGGCGTGCCCGCTCACACGCTTTCTGTTGAACTGTGCAAACGCTTCGATATACGCGCCGACGATGAGCCACGGCTCAAGCCCCAATGCAAGCACCAGGGCATTCCCGAAGTCGGCTACGCCGAATGGATGCGGCGCATGCTTGCCGGCATTCCCGTCACGCTTGATTTCGACTACCTGTCACGGCGTCATGAAGTTCACGCTCGCAAGCTGCTGGTGTTTACCGGCCCGATCGACGAATTCTTCGACTTTGACCTGGGACGGCTGGCCTACCGGGGACAGCGTCGGAGCCATCGCTATCTTGCCGACGTCGATTTCGCTCAGCCGTGCGGACAGGTGAACAACCCCATGCACTGCAATGGAGCCCACATCCGCACCCTCGAATGGAAGCACATGATGCAACCGGCCCAGACGAAAAAGATACGCGGCACCGTGCTGACGACGGAAACGCCGTTCACGCCCACCGATCCTGGCGACTACGAATATCCCTTCCCGGACCGCGCCAACGCCGACCTCGCCGAAGCCTATCGTTTCCGCGCCGGCTTGCTGGACAGCGTCCTCATCTGCGGACGCCTGGGCGAGTATCGCTACTACGACATGGATCAGGCGATCGGCCGCGCCATGGCGCTTGCCGACAAGATCTTGGTCCGGCGCGAGTATTCTCATTCATCGTTGGCGACGGCATAGGATCATCATGGCCCATTACGACCTATCGCACCTGAACCAGCCGGATTCCCAGGCCACGATTGGCCCGATCCAGGATGACGAGGCGCTGCTTCTGTTCGCCTTGATCCGCGTCATGCGCCTGCGGACGATTCTTGAAATCGGCGGACTCGACGGTTACAGCGCTGCCAATTTCCTCAAGGCCGTCGGCCCTGAGGGGTTGGTCTTCACCTGCGATGCGCAGCCCGTCCGTACACTCGCTGCCAATCACCGAGTCATCACGAAGGATGTGCGACTGCTGGATGCAATGGACCTCGATGGAGTCGGTCTGGACCTGGTGTTCTTCGATTGCCACGTCTATGCGGCGCAAATGGAGATGTACATGACGCTACGGCGCGTGGGCGTGATTCACGAGCACACGACAATCGCCTTGCACGACACCAATTTGCATCCGCGCCCGTTCGTGACCTGGGCCTATCCGGTCGAAGCTGAGAACATCGGCTTCGTGCATCAGCCGGTCGAGCGCAAGATGGTCAGCGATTTCAAGCGGATGGGCTATGACGCCGTCTGCTTTCACACCCGCATGGATTGCCATGATGAGAAGTTGCCGTTCCGCCACGGCCTCACGATCATGAAAAGGTTCGTGCCACTGGCAACGTGAGCGGCGCGCCACGAGGATACGATGGGGCCACGGATCGAACCGATCGCACCGGGAATTCCGCGCCCGACCTGGTCCGTGATGATTCCTACCTATAACTGCGCGCGCATGCTGGCACAGACGCTCGGCAGCGTTCTCGCTCACGCCCCCGGGCCAGAGGTGATGCACATCGAGGTGGTCGACGACTGCTCGACTCGTGATGACCCGGAAATGATCGCTGAGCAACTCGGC
>DASRSQ010000111.1:0-4853 GCA_035656475.1 Gemmataceae bacterium
GTTCGATCTTGGCAGAATACGGCAACATGGCAAGCTCCCGTCCATGAGAACGCGTGAGTCGAAAAACTCCGGTTTTTTCGGCCAGCTGAGCTTACCATAACCGACCCTGAATCGGGAAGTTATTGTTCTGAACGTTCCTAAACGCAAATGTCGCCGTCACAGGCACAATGCGTCCGAAATAAGATTGGATCTCCGCGTCGTTCTGGGCTCGCTCTCGCAAGGCGTCAAGAAACTCGGCGACCTTGTCCACCTTCATGACGAGAACATTGTACAATCCCGTCCGGTGCACGCGACCGAACGATCGCAATAACTTCGCGGCGTCATTGAACGCGCCATCTCGCGTGCTGACAACGACATTCCAGTCTTCCATCGCGATCTCCTATCGTGAGCTGGGAATCAACGACTTCCGCTCATTCCCATAATCTGCGGATCCGACTGCTTCAGCGGTCCAGCGAATCCCGTGACTGCCTTCTTTACGGCACAATTCGTCCTGAAGGCAGAACGGACGACGTGCTGATCGGCTCATCGGAGAATTCAATGTGGTCCACGTTGATGTGGCCCCATGACCCGATCGCATTGTCCACAATCTCGATATGGGCGTCGCGGCCCCGCAGATCTCGCACGTTCCAGGCGTGAGGAAACAGCTCTTCGTTGTTGTAACCGGCAGCCACCCGCCTCAGATTGCCCTCCACAAAGAGACGGATTTGCGTTCGCGGCCCCGAACCCCCGCCGACAACGAAACGAATATAGTCGCGCTCGATCTTGAAAGGTCGGCTGATCAGGCGTCCCGTGCTTTTGTCGCCCCCCAAATAACTGTTGACCAGCGCCTTGCCGTAATAGCCGGAGACGGGCTGTTGATCGGGAAGCGTACCGTGGGGAGGCGCGGCGCCGAATGCCTTGCCGTAGACGTTCCAATGGCGATAGCCGCTTTCGAAGTCCTCAAAGAGGATGTCCGGCTGCCGCTTGGACTTGTTGTCGGTCTCGGTCTTCACGGGCAGGCGATTCATCTTCGGCAATTCCTCCCAGGCCTTGGCGGTGATCGGGTGCTTGAGGAGTTGCCATTCCGACTGCGGCAGCTTCGGAAAGATGTGGATATTGTGGCGCGTCGCCGCCACCGGCAGATGCCGGCAGACGAATATGTCGGCCGGCGTCAAGAACACACCCCATGTTGCATCGAGCAGATGCCACTCACCCGCGATCAGCACGGCGTTCCACGAGTGGTCCGGTTCGTCAACTTTGATTTTCTTGCGCGGCTCCCAGTTGGTGCGCGAGTGGCCTCGGATGTAGACGGCTTTGACGCCGCCGGCCAAACACAAGCCACGCATCACTTCCGAATAGCCGGCGCAGCTTGCCACGCGAGTCTTCCCCAGCAGTTCCAGCGGCTCGGAGGACCAAAGCTCTTTTTCCTTGGGGCTGCGGAGGTGGGAGACCGTGTAGCTGGAGAAAGTCTGGGTTTTCTTCAGATCGCCGCGGGCCGGTTTGGCCAGATAAACGGCGAGATCATGGTATGAGCGCTCGGCCTGCGCCGGCGTTTGGAGCGCGTGCTTAGCGAGCATCGATTTCCGTGCCGGATCCAGCTTCAACTCTGGGCGAGTCGCTTCCTGGGCATTTGCGAAGGCGGCGCAAACGACGAAAACGAGGCACAAGATTACGCGGAGCTTGGTTGACTTGAGCTGGTGAGTCGGGCCGACCTTGTCCACCTTCATGAGGAGATCGTTGGACAATCCCGTGCGGTGCACGTGACCGAACGAGCGCATCAACTTCGCGGCGTCATTGCATGTGCCGTCTCGCGTGCTGACAACGACATTCCAATCTTCCATCGCGATCTCCTATCATGAGCCAACCTTCAATGACCGTTGCTCGATTTCATCGTTTGAGGCTGCTGTATGGGCGATGCCTGCCACGGAGTGCCGAACCAGGAGCACAGGACACGTTGCGTTGCGCAAGACATGTTCAGCGACACTGCCGAGAAGCAGTCGGCGTAAACCGGTCCTCCCATGGGTACCCATGACGATCAAGCCCGCCTTGACTTGCTGGGCAACGCGAAGGATCTCTGAAGTCGGTTCCCCGATTTCGAGTTGATGCTCAACGTGCACATTCGCATCCGGGGCCTGATATTGGTGAAGCTTTTGCCGCGGTTCCTTGTAATACTCATCTCGGTCCTGAAGGGCCAGAAGCGGATCGTGCTCTTTGGCCGGCGCCGCGACGTGAAGAACAACGACGCGTGCGCCGGAGTCGCGCCCCAATGAACACGCCAACGGAAAGACCTGCCGCGCGTTCTCCGAAAAATCCGTGGGAAACAGGATCGTGTGAACCGGTAACATGGCGGATCCTCGTCGGCCATATCCATTGCGTCATTTGCCTCGATGTCCGAGCAATGATCGAACGTTGACGGGCAATCGGCGTTCGCCCCACTCACCCGCAGACGCGTCGAAATGGCCCGCGACACAACAATCGCACTCCGGACAACGACCGGCAACCAAGCGAAACTGTCCTATCTCATAGCCATTGCGTTCAATCAGGAGCTGGCCGCAGCCGGCGCAGTAGGTGCTTTGCCCGGCGGCATCATGGACATTCCCGGTATAAACGTGCTTGAGCCCGGCCCTGAGTGCAATCGTTCGCGCAGTTGTCAGCGTCGACGACGGCGTGGGCGGGCGATCCAAGAGCCGATAGTCGGGATGAAATGCCGTGAAATGCAGCGGAACCATGTCGCCCAGATTCTCCAGAATCCAGTCGCACATGCGGCGAATCTCGTCAGGAGAGTCATTGGCGCGCGGAATCAGGAGATTGGTGACCTCGAACCACACGGCGCTTTCGTGCTTCAACCATCGCAGTGTGTCGAGCACCGGCTGCAAGTGGGTCAGCGTGAAATGTTGGTAAAAGTCTTCCGTGAAACCCTTCAAATCGACGTTGGCGGCGTCCATCATTCCAAAAAAGTCCGGCCGGGCCTCTGCCGTGATATAGCCTGAGGTCTTGGCGACGGTCTTGATGCCGCGCGCGTGGCAGGCCCGCGCCGTATCGATGGCGTATTCCGCCCAGATCACGGGATCGTTGTAGGTGAACGCCACACTCCGGCAGCCTAATCGCTGAGCCACCTCGGCGATTTCTTCCGGGGACGCCGCCTCGCTCAGCGTTTCCATTTTGCGTGACTTGGACGAGGCCCAATTCTGGCAAAACTTGCAAGCAAGGTTGCAGCCCGCCGTGCCGAAAGAGAGGACGCTGGTGCCGGGGTAGAAATGATTCAGCGGTTTCTTCTCGATCGGATCGACGCAAAATCCCGTGCTGCGGCCATACGTGGTCAACTCCATCGTGCCGCCTACATTCTGGCGAACGAAACAAAATCCACGATCGCCGTCCTTGAGAGCACAATAGCGCGGACACAAATCGCAGATGATGCGGCCGTCCTCACGTGTGTGCCACCAGTTTGTTCGTTTCGCGACCATTGGCGATAGTCCTCAAATTCTTGATCCGCTTCTGGGGAATTGCACGGTATTCGTATGCTCAACTGCGGCTCAGAATCGCGGCCTTGCCATTGCGGTGGAACGCTCAAGCAACTCTCAGGCCAATGCGCGAAGACGCCTGGCTCGGCAATCCCTAGAAACGAATTGGCTTCGTCGGGCTTTCGCAATCCGAGATTTATGTATGGCGTGAATTGCAAGGCAGTCGTCCTCGCCATGTGCGATTCTGTCCGTCTCTGTGCGGTATGAGCAATGCCGGTCCGGAAGCCTACGCTCGACTGGGCCACGAGACTCATTACCGGGCCGGCATCCAACTTGCTCGATGACAAGAAGGCGTTTTGTCAAGGAGCATATGCGCAGCAGCCCGAGGACTGTAGCTGTGAGTAAGCCTCAATTACCAACCTTGAAGAGCCCGTCCGATGAGACCCTGCCGTTGACCAATGGCCAAGTCGCCGACCGCCTGGAGGAAGTGGCTCGATTGTTGGAATTGCAAAACGCCAATCCCTTTCGCGTCCGTGCCTACAGGACAGCCGCAGAGCTTGTTCGCACTCAAACGAAGCCGGTGCACGCCGTCCTCAAGACCGAAGGATTGGAAGGCTTGACACGGCTACCCGGGATTGGCCTGTCCCTGGCGCGAACCATTGAGCGGCTGGCCTTTACCGATCGATTGGGATTACTGGATCGGCTACGCGGCCAGGATGAGCCGGTTCGCCTCTTGACGACGGTCGCGGGGATTGGTCCGAAAATGGCCCATCGCATTCATGAGCAGTTGGGCATCGAGACGTTGGAAGAAATGGAAGTAGCGGCATACGACGGCCGATTAAGGCAAGTCGCGGGCATCGGTCGCAAGCGACTCGCAGCCATTCGCGACTCCCTGGCTGGCCGATTTCGCCGACGCCCGCGCGTGCCTGAAAGTTTGCCCACATTTCCGCAGGATCAGCCACCGGTCGCCGAGTTGCTCGATGTCGATGAGGAATATCGTGCCAAGGCGAGTAAACGACAGTTGCCGCTAATCGCTCCGCGCCGGTTCAATCCGACCGGCGAAGCCTGGCTCCCAGTATTGCATACGGAGCGAGATTCCCGCCATTACACCGCTTTGTTCTCCAACACGGCACGGGCCCATGAGCTGGGAACCACGCGCGATTGGGTCGTGATCTATCGAGACGATCATGGCGGCGCCAGCCAATGGACGGCGGTCACCGCGCGCTGGGGCCCCTGCGCGACCGACGCATCATTCGCGGGCGAGAGCAAGAGTGCAAGGAGTTCTACGCGAGGAGACCTGAAGACGTGAATTCGCAACCGGAATTGTTCTAGTGCTTTGTCAAGGCTTAGCTGAGGGATCGCGAATTTTTGGAAGCTGACCTTCGGGACCATTCTACAGCCCCAATTCTCGCG
>DASRSQ010000112.1:0-2619 GCA_035656475.1 Gemmataceae bacterium
GGGTACTTCAGCGATGCGAGCCGCGACGCGAAACGGGTGACCACCTAGGAGGAGACAATGGCCAAGCAGGACGACCTCGCTTTCGCTACAGCGTTCCAGGTAGAGCATCGCGAAATGGGCAACCTGTTGCAGCGCGTGCGGCACGCCACAGCTGACGGTTGTGATTGGTCTCATGATGCGGCGCGCGAGGCGAGGACCGCGATCGAGGCCCTGGAACGACGGCTGCGTCAGCACTTCGCCCAAGAAGAAGAAGGTGGCTACCTGGAGCAGGCGTTGGCAGCGGCTCCGCGCCTCAGCAGACCAGCAGCCGAACTGCTGAGACAACATCCGGCCATGCTCGCTCAGGCATCCACCGCACTCTCAACCGCTCGGGAAGCAGTTTCTGATTCCACTCGCTGGTCCGTCTTGAAACAGCAAGTGGAGGAACTCATGAGCGCGCTCGTTGGCGACGAGCGGAGCGAGAGCGCGATCGTACAGGAAGCCTTCAACACGGGGTTCGAGCACTGAGCCCGCGGTTGCCGGCTCTGCTTCAGCCAGCGAGCTTCGGCCGCGCTAAGCTGTCAGGGGCTTCGAGCCGGGCGTAGGTCTCGACGAAGTAGAGGAGATGGTCTTCCAACCAGGCAGTAAGCGCGGGCTCATCGATTCTCTCATCCGCGCTGCCGGCCGTGCGCCAAGGAGCGTCGGCGCGTCCCGGCACGAGATCGAACACCAGCTTGTCGTGGCGTTCGGAGGGAAAAAACGCTGGGACTACCTTTTGCTCGTAAAGCAGTTCGAACCTTTCTAGCCGGGCGTCGTGATTCACGGCCACCTGCAGTGCGGCCGTCGCTCGCGATTGCCCGCCAGCCCCGAACTGGCAACTGCAGCGGTAGGCATCGCTCGGTTCCGCAAGCGACGCGTCGGGAATGTGCGCCAGCATCCGCTCGACGCGCGGCCGTACGATCACTCCCATGACGCGCCGCGCAAGCAACTCGAACTCCTGCAACTGCATCTCGAAGTGCTGCCTGGATCGCTCAAAGTGGGCGACCCCGACTTTGAGCGATTCTCGTACGGCGGCCAGCCGAGTCTCGATCCGATGTGAAAAATCTTGCAGCAGGTCCATTGCCGGGATCCTGGGATTGGGGCAATCAATGAATCGGTGAAGAACGTCCGCGGCATCAACTGGAGCCAGCGCGATGTTGATGCCGATGGGATCGCCGCCCGCAACCGCATGTCGCGGCGCCCGACTACTTCTAACGCTCGGTATCTCGTCGAGCAATAGCGATTTCTGGAACACGAACGGACTTGGCCCACCGCACGGTCGGCCCCCCCTCACCGTACGTTCCCTTTGAACCATTTCGTCGCACGGTGCCACCAGTCGGAGATCCGAGTGGCGTGCTTCCGTTTCTCCGCTTCGGACAATTTGCCGCCTTCCAACTCGGCGGTCAGCTTCGAGATTTCCTCATGCAACGCCTTCACCTCTGCGCCACGGTTCTCGCCTACGAGGTTCTCGTATCGCTTCAGTTGATCGATGGCCGCATGGAGGGCCACCTTGGCTTCGGCAATCCGGCCGGCCTGCATCTCGACCTCCGCCAGTTTGAGGTTGTCGGCGGCTTCTTCCAGAGGCAGGTCGATCTCCTCGACCTCGAACAGCACTGCGCGTGACTGCAAAGCAAGCAATGCCTGATCGGCTTCGGCGGCTTTGTCTTCGGCTAAGTCTTCCTTCGCTCGCGTGAGCATATGCCGCGCGAGCTCGACGTCGAGCTTGGCAGTCGAGCAAACCATGTCGGCATGGGTGACTGCGAGCGCCGCAGGCACCTCCCTCTCTGCCGAAGCCGCCGAACGATTATTCTGCCCCCCGTGCTCGGATTCCTTCTTCGCCTGAGCGATCGGTGAAAGGATGTCTCGCCATTCCAGCTCGTCGTAGAACCGAACACAGTTCGGTGCAACGTCGTCTTCGTCGGAATACGTCAAATCGCCCGCCTTGATCTCCGTCTTGACCTTGAAGTGCGGCATGACGCTGTCGATGATGGCAATCAGCTGCAGCGCCTGCTGCACATGAGTGGCCGCCTGATCGTTGTCTTTTTTACGAATGGCGTAGCGTGCTTGAATGACGTGCTTCACGATGCGTCCCGCGGCGAAGGACACCTCCCTCGCTTCTTCGTCGCTCAGCTCGCCAACCGGTTCCATATCCACTTTTGAAACGATTCGCGACGGTTCAGTTTTCCTCTTTGCTTGGGCGTCGGGCCTCGGTGCATCCGCAGCGATCGCGACACCAGCCATGAGGCAGAGCATGGTAAGAAGTGAGCAGGCTGATCTGTGTGACATCCGGATCTCCTTTCAAAGGATGTGGCCGCCAGAATTACAGACGCACCTTGGCGTTGTTCGCCTCGTGCAACTCGCAAACCACTCCGAAAAACTTCGCGTGACAGATTCTGATTGGCGGAAAGGCGCAGAAACAACGGTTACCGCCAGAGAAGCGAGGGCGGCGCGCAGGTGTGCCAAAGGGACGTAACCGTTCACACCCCGGCGAGCAATGAGGGGGCCGGCTGGTGGGCGAAGTGGGCCTGCACGGCGGCGGTGAGGTATTCGAAGCTGTTCCGCGATTGCTGATGACAGGTTTCGACGACAGTCAGGATTGCC
>DASRSQ010000113.1:0-2815 GCA_035656475.1 Gemmataceae bacterium
CCGCTCGCGACCGGCATTCCCTTCAACTGGAAGGATCTGACCCCGGTTACGATGATGGCACTCGACGAATTCATTCTGTGGGTGAATGCGGACGAGCCATTCAAGACAGCGAAGGATTATCTCGACGCGATCAAGTCGCACCCGGACAACACCTACGCAATGGGTGGCACGGGCTCCAAGCAGGAAGATCAGATCATTACGGTCGCCCTCGAGAAGGCCGCTGGCAAGAAACTGAAATACGTGCCGTTCAAAGGCGGTGGAACCGTTGCCGTGCAGCTCGTCGGCAACCACATCAACTCCTCCGTCAACAATCCGATCGAGGCGGTTGCCCACTGGCGCGCCGGCAAGCTCCGTCCGCTCTGCGTGTTTGACGGCAAGAAGCTCGACTACCACGACAAGATCGCCGGTGACAAAGCTTGGGACAGCATCCCGACCTGCAAATCGGCTGGCGTGGATGTCGAATACACCATGCTGCGCGGCTTCTTCGCTCCTCCCGGCATCAGCAAAGATGTCGTCGCGTATTATGTGGATCTGATGAAGAAGGTCCGCGACACACCGGAATGGAAGAAGCTGATGAGCGACGGCGCGTTCAATCAAACCTCCATGTCCGGCGACGAGTTCGTCAAATGGGTCGCGGCTGCTGAGAAGACCCATGAGGGCTTGATGAAGGGGGCCGGCTTCCTGGCCAAGACGAACTAGGACGAACCAAGACTTGGACGAAACAACCAGCGCAATCGGACGTAACGTCCAAGGCTAGGAAGATCAAAAAGTATGAGTGAAAATGTGCATGAGTCCGGTGGGACAGGTCCGTCCCACCGGACAGTTGAAATCGCGGTCGCGGGGGCCCTTGGGCTGCTCGCTATCATTGGCATGTACGGCAGCGTCCGTGTCGGTATTGGCTGGGGCGCGGAAGGTCCGCGCGCCGGCTTCTTTCCATTCTATGTCAGTGCGCTGGTGTTGATCTCCTGTGGAGTCAACATGGGCAACGCGCTGCGCCAGCCGGACGACGGCAAGCTGTTCGCCAAATGGCATGAGCTCGGGAAGGTCGCCTCGGTCGTCGTACCTGTCGCGATCTATGCCGGATTGATCCCGTATATCGGCCTTTATGTTGCCTCAGCGCTGCTGATCGGCGTCTTCATGCGCTGGTTCGGCAAATATGGCTGGCCGATGGTCCTCACCATCGCGATCGCGGTGCCGGTGCTCACCTTCTTCATGTTTGAAATCTGGTTCCTGGTGCCGCTGCCCAAGGGACCGCTCGAAAATTATTTGGGTTACTAGATGCAGGACATCGGCCTTCTGTTTCACGGCTTCGCGGTAGTCATCCAGCCGTACAATCTTGCTTTGATGGTCCTGGGCATCGTGCTGGGCGTGATCGTCGGCGTGTTGCCGGGTCTCGGTGGCGCTAATGGCATCGCGATCCTGCTGCCGCTGACATTCTCGATGTCGCCGACCTCGGCGATCATCATGCTGTCCTGCATCTACTGGGGCGCGTTGTTCGGCGGCGCCATTACCTCGATTCTCTTCAACATACCGGGCGAGCCGTGGTCGGTGGCAACGACATTCGACGGCTACCCTATGGCGCAGAAGGGGCAGGCGGGTGAAGCGCTGACGGCGGCTTTCACGTCGTCGTTCGTCGGCGCGCTGTTCGCCGTTATCGTCATTACGCTGGTGGCGCCGCTGGTTGCTAACTTCGCTTTGCGATTCGGTCCCGCCGAGATTTTCGCGGTGTATTTTCTGGCGTTCTGCAGCTTCGTCGGTCTGAGCAAGGAGCCGCCGTTCAAGACGGTTGCCTCGATGATGTTAGGCTTTGGACTCGGCGCGGTTGGACTCGACCAGGTCACCGGGCAGTTGCGCCTGACCTTCGGCGCTCCGCAGATGCTCAATGGTTTCGACTTCCTGATCGCGGTGATCGGCCTGTTTGGCATCGGCGAAATCCTCCTGACGATGGAGGAAGGACTGAGCTTCCGTGGCAAGGCGGCGAAGATCAATCTGAAGGTCGTGCTGCAGACCTGGGCGGAGCTGCCGCGCTACTGGCTGTTGTCGCTTCGCTCCTGTCTGATCGGCTGCTGGATGGGCATCAGCCCGGCTGGCGCCACGCCGGCGTCCTTCATGAGCTATGGGATCGCCAAGCGCATCTCGCGGAAAGGCCATCTGTTCGGCACCGGCCAGATCGAAGGCGTCGTAGCGCCCGAGACGGCGGCGCATGCCGCCGGCACCTCGGCGCTGCTGCCGATGATCTCACTGGGCGTGCCCGGTTCGCCGACCGCGGCGGTGCTGCTGGGCGGTCTTCTGATCTGGGGGCTCCAGCCCGGCCCGCTGCTGTTCACCGAGCAGCCGGACTTCGTCTGGGGCCTGATCGCCTCAATGTACATGGGTAACGTTGTCGGCCTGATCATCGTGCTGACCTGCGTCCCGTTCTTTGCCGCGATTTTGAAGATCCCGTTCAGTGTGATCGCGCCGTGCATTCTGGTGTTCTGCGCGATCGGTGCTTATTCGGTCCACAACAGCACATTCGACGTAATGATGATCGTTGTGTTCGGCATCGCCGGGTACTTCATGAAGAAGTGCAACTATCCGTTGGCGCCGATGGTGCTTGCGATTGTGCTCGGCGATAAGGCCGAAGAGGGCTTCCGCCAGTCACTGTTGCTCTCGCAAGGTAGCCTCTCGGTGTTTTGGTCGAACGCCCTGGTCAGCACCATCATGGCGCTCGGCCTGATTGCCCTGTTCTGGTCGGTCATCCAGAACACCTGGGTGCGGTTCTTCGGCCGCAAGGACACGCTGCGGGCGGCGGAGTAGCCGCCCCGGCAAGGCCCGG